>JABIFK010000301.1 GCA_018650745.1 Candidatus Latescibacterota bacterium
CGCATCGACGACACCCATATTCTCGCCACCTATTCATGTTTTGCCAACGCCGAAGAAACCCGCGAAAATATCTTTGCGGCGACATTACAAATTGAAGGCCAAAACGTGCGCGTCGTCCAAAAATACGGCACAATTCTTTCTCCAGAAGCAGATTGGGAAAATGGCAACCTACGCGACCCATTCCCAATGTTTCACGATGAAAAATTATATCTCTATTATGCCGGTGGTCGCGAAAAAGGCATTGGCCTCGCTATTTCAAAAACGTAATCAATAACAGTTTGTTTTGCAGTATAACCATCACCTTTTCTCAACTTACCCCGAGGTTCCTATGCCTGACAAACCCAACATCCTCTGGATCTGCACCGACCAACAACGTTTTGACACACTCGGTTGTTATGGCAATCCTTTTGTCCATACACCCAATTTGGATCGTTTGGCCGAGCAAAGTGTGCTCTTTGAAACAGCTTTCTCCCAATGCCCCGTTTGCACACCCAGCCGATCCAGTTTTCTCACTGGGCGCTACCCACGCACCACACGTTGTCGACAAAATGGCCAATCCATTCCCGAAGATGAAGTTTTTGTTACCAAATTACTCCATGATGCAGGTTATGTTTGTGGCCTCTCAGGAAAACTCCACACCTCCCCCTGTCACCCCAGCGTTTGCCACGGCACCGAACGACGTATTGATGATGGTTATGACCAATTCTACTGGTCACACGACCCCGGTGACAAATGGCCCACCCACGACTATTACGATTGGTTACACAACAAGGGGATCAAACGCGGTGAACAACCCTTCCCCGATTCCAAATATGTACAAACACTTCCCTCTGAAGAACACAGCCAAACCACCTACTGTATTGAACGCGCGATGACCTTTATCCATCGTTGTGCCGAACACGATGCACCTTGGGCTTTTTCACTCAACCCATTTGATCCGCATCACGCCTTCGATCCGCCCCGTGAAGACCTCGAACGCTATCGCGATAAGATAGATGAAATCCCATTGCCCAATTATGTAGATGGTGAGCTCGATAACAAACCCATCTGGCAACAAATTGATCACGGCGGTTCATACGGTGGCAAAGGCAACTTTGCGTATAACAAGATGGATGACAACGACCACCGCTGGCTCACAGCAGCCTATTGGGCGATGGTAGACGTCATTGACCGGCAAATTGGTCGCCTACTCGACTGCCTCGAAGAAACCGGCCAACGTGACAACACCTACATCATTTTCACTTCCGATCATGGTGAAATGCTCGGCGACCACGGCATCTATCTCAAGGGGCCCTTCTTTTACGAGCCTGCCGTACGCGTCCCCCTACTCATCTCTGGCCCCGGCCTTCGCAATGACGGATCACGCTCACCTGCACTCGTCGAACTCGTCGACCTTGCACCTACCATTCTCGAATGGGCAGGTCTTGATGCTTCTCCTGCCATGCAAGGCCGTTCGTTACAAACACTCCTCAACGGTAATGCATCTCTCGACCAACACCGTGACGACATCTATTGTGAGTATTACAATTCCATGCCGGGTCACAAAGACCCACCTGCTCACGCCACAATGGTGCGCACCAGCCGCCACAAACTGGTTGCCGCACACGGCACGGGAGGTGGTGAACTCTATGATCTTGAGACCGATCCCAATGAAACACATAACCTCTGGAACCATCCAGATCATATCGCAGTTCAACTCGATCTCTTAACACGTCTTACCGACCGCATGGCCTGGACCGTAGATCCACTGCCCCGAAGAGAAGCTGGATTTTAACCCTCTCAAAAAGGAATACCCCATGAGACTCGGAGCCCCACTTTTTAAACCTTCAGATAGCCCTGACAACTGGATTGCTGCACTGAAATATCACGGTTATACCGCCGCCTATTGTCCCCTCAAAGAAATGAACGACTCGAATCTCGTTCAGGCCTATGCAGATGCCGCAAAACAAAACAACATCGTCATTGCCGAAGTCGGCGCATTTGGTAACAACCCCATCAGCCCAGACGATGAAATACGCAAACAAGGCATCGAAAATTGCCAGAACAAACTTGCGCTCGCCGATGCTATTGGCGCGCGCTGTTGTGTCAACACATCGGGTTCACGTGCCAAAGGTTGGGCAAGCCCCCACCCAGACAATTATGCACCCGACACATTCGATCTCATCGTCGAATCCGTGCGCAACATTATAGACGGTGCAAATCCAACACGCTCCTACTTTGCGCTCGAAATGATGCCCTACATGCTTCCCGATTCACCCGAAAGCAATCTCGAGCTTCTGAAGGCGATAGATCGCGAACAATTTGCCGTGCACTTTGACCCTGTCAACATCGTCAACAGCCCACAACGATATTACGATAACGGCGCACTTATTCGCAAATGCTTCGAAATTCTCGGCCCTTATATAAAAAGTTGTCATGCAAAAGACATTCTGCTCCATGACAAACTGACCACTCACCTTGACGAAGTACGCCCTGGTACAGGAAATTTGGATTACAACATCTTTTTAACCGAACTGAACAAACTCGATGTTGACACTTCGCTCATGGTAGAACACCTCAAAGGCGAAGACGAATATGCCAAAGCTGCTGAACACATTCGATCTGTTGCAAAAGAGAATGCGATCAGCCTCTAAGACTAAGCACAAAAATACCCAGCAGAATTTCTTCTGCTGGGTATGTATCAGTTCTCCACCATCTTGGCAAATGCCTCCGCATACGGATCACCGTTCATTTTAAGTATTTTGAGCATTTCGTGACGCATGCGATGAACCTCTGTCGCGTGGGGGGGTGACGCAATCAAATTGGTCAACGCATTGGCATCTTGACCATAATCATAGAGTTCTTCTTTTGTGCGGTAATACATAAAATCAATTCGCGCTTGCAGTTCAGGATCTGTTTTGGCAGCGATGACCATCGCTTTCAAAGACAATCCACCTGGATATTTGCCGTCATAAAACATCTGCTTGCCATCGGCAAAGTGATTGTAGATATACCCGTAGCGTTCGCCAATAATAGACCGCATCTGAAAGTCGCTTTTGCCCTTGGCATTAATAGACGCAAACGCAAAGTCTCGGATCTTCTTTGAAGGATCTTGCAACGTATCCACAACAGAATGACCGTCCATCTCATGCGGTGCAGAACCACCCACGAGGTCCAAAATCGTTGGCATTAAATCGACCGTTGAAATCAAACTGTTACTGGTCGTTCCGGCAGAAATGCGACCTTTCCATCGAAAAATAAGCGGCGTCTTAACACTCGTAAGATAACAATTGGACTTGGCAAACGGAAAATGCATCCCATTATCCGAAAGAAAAATAACCAACGTATTACCTTCCAGATCATTGTCTTTTAGAGATTGCATAATCTTGCCAACAAACAAATCGCACCGATAGGTGGAATTGAGATAATCTGCAACCTCTTCTCGAATTTCTGGCAAATCGGGCATAAAACCAGGCACATAACTATCCGCTTGAGAAAAACGATTAACCGGCATGGGCGGATAAAACTGAGGATCACCCGGTCGACCTTCAATTTCTTTTTTAAACCGCCGTTTGAGAGAACGTATTTCACCCTCACTTCCAGCAAAGGGCCGGTGTGGGTCATGCGAATTGGCCGATAAGAAAAAGGGTTTGCCCTCTTTTTTAGCTTGCTTAAAAAAGGAATCCGCTGCTTGATAATACCGTTCGGGATCACGCCCCATACCCATATCGGTCATATGCTCAAACGTATCCCATTGATAGTGATCTTTGGGGCGATAATGCGTCTCTTTACCCAAAATGCCCGTTCGATATCCCAGTGTTTCTTTAAGCACTGCAGACAGTGGTTTGACACTTTCTTTAACGGTCGTATTGCCCGTACCTGGTTTTTCGCAATACCGATCCTGATACAGTCCCGTAAGCATGGACCCTCGCGAAGGTGCACACCGCGAATGCGTATTAAACGCATTGGTAAATCGCATACCTTCTGAAGCAAGTTGATCAATATTGGGCGTCAACCCTTGAATCTGTCCCCCTAACCAGGTCATTGCATCATAATTCAGATCATCCACCGCAATCAAAACCACATTGGGCGGTGTCGTCTGAGTAGCGGGTGCAGCCAGTAAATCCAAAGGTGCCAAATAAGCAGATAATCCTGCAGCTGTTGACGATTTCAGAAACTCTCTACGCGAAAGAGGAAACATGGTGATCCATCTCCTATAAAAAGGATGCTCAAGCAGAAAACCAATACATCTTCAGTCATAAATTAACGTACAATACAAGCAATATCAAACAGTCATTTCATTGGAGATTTCAATGGCCAACGCACAACCGCGCTCAGAACACCCACGCCCACAGTTTCAACGTGATAATTGGATGAACCTCAACGGTACCTGGAACTTTGCTTTCGACTTCGGTTCATCAGGCGAACAAAAAGGTTGGCCTTCCGATCCTTCCGATTTTGACAAAACGATCACTGTGCCCTTCTGTCCCGAATCTGAATTGTCCGGCATCCAACACACCGATTTCATACCTTCCGTCTGGTATCATCGCATACTCGACATCCCCAACGATTGGAAAAGCAAACGCATTCTGCTTCACTTCGGTGCCGTCGATTATCATTGCAAAACCTGGGTCAACGGTCAATCCGTTGGTCAACACTACGGTGGGGGTGCATCCTTCACATTTGACATCACATCTGCGCTTCAAGACGGCGAGAACAACCTTGTGGTCTGTGCGAATGACGACACCCGATCGGGTGATCAACCCCAAGGCAAACAATGCCCAGATCTCCACTCGCGCCGTTGCCATTACACACGCACCACAGGTATTTGGCAAACCGTATGGCTCGAAGCGGTATCGACATCACACATTGATCATGTGCGCGTTGTTCCTGACCTCGACAGCAACCGTTTTGTACTCACACCATCCTTTAAAAATGCCAAACGTGGTCACATATTCAAAGCCACGCTCTTAGATGGCAATGCAGAAGTCGCTGTTTCATCTGCCCCTGCCCTCGACGGTGCGGCCATGTCCTTACGCGTGACAGATCCACATCTTTGGTCGCTCGAAGACCCACATCTCTACGATCTGCGTTTGGATCTCCTTGACGGCGACACCGTCATCGACACCGTCAACAGCTATGCTGGCCTGCGCAAATTTCATATTGAAGGCCACAAATTTTACCTCATCAATCAACCCATCTTTTTACGCTTGGTCTTAGATCAAGGGTTTTATCCCGATGGCGTGTGGACCGCCCCCAATGATGACGCCCTTAAGGCTGACATCGAGAAATCTATGGCTGTGGGTTTTAACGGCGCACGCTTGCATCAAAAAGTCTTTGAAGAACGCTTTCATTATTGGGCTGATAAACTCGGTTATCTCACTTGGGGTGAGTTTTATGACTGGGGTATGAACTTCGGTTCTGCACAAGCCATTCACAACCACCAACGCGAGTGGCGTGAAATTGTCATGCGCGACCTCAACCATCCCTCCATTGTCGCCTGGACACCCTTTAACGAAACCATCGGTGCAGCCCGCAATCACTTTGAAGCCCATCGCCGTGCCG
>JABIFK010000299.1 GCA_018650745.1 Candidatus Latescibacterota bacterium
ACCCGAGATGATGTGCGCCTCTATTGGTCTCACTGTGGCACCACACGTGCCCGGAGCTACGACATTCTAAATACCCCACCCATTCGCACAATGGACGACATCACAAACCTTGGCAAAGAAGTCGTCGAAAAGGGATATACAGCCTTAAAAACCAACATCGTAGTACCAGGAGACCCAGCAGACGTCGTTTTTGGTGGATTTGGTGGGCCTCCTGGTACCACAGATGGCGTGGTATCTCGTGAACTTTTACGCCACATCGAAACGCTCATAGGTACCTTTCGGGACGCCGTTGGCCCCAACGTTGATATCAACCTCGACCTCAACTTCAATTTCAAGCCGGAGTCTTGCATTCGCATCGCTCAAATGCTCGAACAATTTGACATGCTCTGGCTCGAGATAGACATGTATGATCACAACGCCATTCGCCAAATCAAAGAATCGACATCAACAAAAATTTGCACGGGTGAAAACCTCTTTTACATGCGCGAATTCATCCCATACTTTGAAACGCGCGCAGCCGATGTCTTTATGATTGACGTGCCGTGGAATGGCTTTGCTCAATCTAAGAAAATTGGCGATCTCGCCGAAGCTTATCAATTCAATGTGGCTCCTCACAATTATTACAGCCACCTCTCTACGTTCATCAGCGCCAGTCTCTGTGCCGTATTGCCCAACGTGCGTATCCAAGAAATAGACGTGGACGATGTACCTTGGCGAGAAGAAATGGTCACCGTGCAACCAGACATACAAAACGGCCGCCTCAAAACACCTACAGGCCCTGGTTGGGGCACCACATTCAATGAAGAAGTTCTCAAAGCACATCCTTGGAATAAAGGCAATGCCAATTGGTAAGAGTCACACGCCTTAATCCATTATTCAGAAAGGGTCACCCGTGAGCAACACGATTCAACAACATCTCTACGAACTTGAGATCTATGGATTCACCGTTGTCGAGAATGTTTTATCTACCAAAGAAGCACACGCCATGCGTGAGGTACTCATTCGATGCGAAAAAGAATTGGGAACCGACCACAAACATCGAGGCACTGCGCGTCATGTCTCCAATCTGCCAACACTTGATCCTATCTTTTTTAAAACAATCGACCATCCTAAAACACTCCCCTTGCTCGAACATTTTTTAGGCACCGGCCTCATTTTGGGCAGCCTCAATTCGCGCATCGTCACTCCCGGTGATGGGTACCAAGGTCTGCACAGCGACATCCCAGCAGAAATGCTGAATCCCGTTTCACCCGTAATGATGAACACCGTTTGGTTGCTCGATGACTTTAGCCCCGAAAACGGTGGCACCCGCGTGGTGCCCGGCACACACAAAAGCGGTCTTGTTGTACCTCCCGAAGATATGGAGGTTAAGCATGAGGTTCAGCCAATCGCTCCAGCAGGCAGCGTTATCGTCTTCAACGGCCAAACGTGGCACGGTGGTGGTGCAAACAACAGCTCAGCCAACCGCCACGCCCTATTCGGACACTATCGCAAGCGCCAGCTGGTTTTCCAGATAGACCCCCACGACGGCTTTCCACCAGAATGGTTGGATCAACTCACTGACCGCCAAAAAGAACTCATGCGATTCAATCGCGGTTTGGGTGCCCCTCATGCCGCCGATTCACACCTGCGCTAATTCAAACATAAAAAAAAGGCCACTCTCAAATGAGAGTGGCCTTTTTCTTTTTCGAAAATCGAGTTTTTAGTTACGCACTCTGCGGATTTTTATCTGATATTTCTGAGGTCGCATTAGAGTCGTACCCTGCCACCAAATCCGTCTTGGATGGGACACCTTCAACGGCAGCATCCACCCTGAAAGCTTTTACCAAGCCATAGCACCCCACCAACAACAAAATCACAATAGGGAAGCCTGTTATAATTGAAGCCGTCTGCAAAGCTTTTAACCCACCCGAATAAAGCAACACACAAGCGACTGCCCCTTCGGAAAAAGCCCAAAAAATACGCTGGGAAGTGTGCGGGTTTGGATGTCCACCGGATGTAATCATATCTACAACCAACGACCCAGAATCTGACGACGTTACAAAAAACACAATCACCAACAACGTGCCCAATGCAACGGTGACCGTTGAAAATGGCAAATGTTCTAAAACTGTGTGCAACGACAATGCCACATCGGTATTGACCACATCGGCAATTTCAGCCGTGTTATTGATCTCCATGTGTAACCCTGTACCACCGAACACAGCCAACCACACAAACGTTACCAAAGCGGGGACAACAAAGACATTGAGCACAAACTCACGCAATGTGCGCCCTTTGGAAATGCGCGCAATAAAAATGCCTACAAAAGGCGACCAAGAAATCCACCAGCCCCAATAAAAAATCGTCCACCCCGTTTGCCAATTGCCTTCCGTGCGCATATCTATCCAAAAGCTCATCGCCACAAATTCATAACCACATGCTTTGCTTAATAGGCAATAGAAAATCTACACCACAAAAAAACCCCCAAGCATTTGCTTCGGGGTTTTTCTAGATATTTGCCTTATTCTCAATTGAGCCTCTATGCTCGAGATCTTTAGCCTTTTGTCCTACCGGGGAGAGAAATGTTGTAGGGTTCGGTGATTATACGAACACATCACTCGAATCACCGCGCACAATCGTGACCTGACCCGCTTCCTCTAATTGACGCACCGTTTGCACCACACGCAACTGCACTTCTTCCACGTCACTCATACGCACAGGTCCAGAGAACTGTATTTCTTCTTTAATCATTGTGCCCACACGCTCAGACACATTGTGAAAAATACGTTCTTGTAATTCTTCTGACCCACCTTTGAGTGCCACCGCCAAATCTTTTGAATCAACCTCTCGCAAAATCATCTGAATCTCACGATCGGTCAAATTGGCAATATCATCAAACACAAACATTTGATTACGCACTTCTTCGGCCAATTCTGGATCTTGTGCATCCAAGCGTTCTAACACAGCTTTTTCTGTTGAACGACCCGTGCGGTTTAATATTTCGGCAACCGCTTTGGGACCGCCAATTTCAGTAATTTGACCTGACAAAATCGCCTGCAACTCATTGGCCAAACTTTCTTCCAACTCGCGCAACACTTGCGGTTGAATATTATCCATCTGTGCTATACGGAATGCCACATCAGACTGCATTTCTTCGGGCAAGCCGGTCAGCACACCTGCTGCCTGGGTAGAATCTAACTGAGACAGAATCAAAGAAATCGTTTGAGGATGTTCTTTGGAGATAAACGGCACGATCTGATTGGGGTCAACATTGCGTAACATATAAAAACCACTCGAAGTGGTACTGTTCACGCGGTCTAGCAAAGACTGTGCTTTGCGAGGTCCCAATGCTTTTTCAAGGGCACCACGCGCAAAGTCGATACCACCTTGAGACACATATTTACCAGCAAGCAACAATTGTTCGAATTCTTCAAGCACCTCATCTTCTTGCTCAGTTGTCACCACATCGAGCTCAGAAATGGACTGTGCAATCTGTTCCACTTCGAGATCTGTGAGATATTTCATAACTTCAGCTGTTGTATCTTGGCCCAATGCAATCATTAATATCGCGACCTTCTGTCGCGCGGGCATGCCTTCACTGTCTTCTTCAGCCAAGGGATACTCCTTGTGAAAAACGCAAACTGATAGGCCACCTATCCCGCAACGGCAAACCAGATGTTAAGCGCCAGAAATAACTCTGTAAATTGGCATATCTCAAAATATAAAACACATCATCATACATCACTTCGATGCCCCAACCTACCTTCAGATAATACATTATTTAATAGAGAAGTCAACGTTATAAATCCAATATTCGTTGCGCAATCCCAGCGCCCAACTTATCTTAAGTTTTGTGTCAATCAACCTATTTAAAAGGAGACCCAAAATGCTCGTTGGCATTTCCCCCCTGCTCAGCCCCGAATTACTTTCAACATTGTACCGTATGGGACATGGTGACGAAATTGTTTTGGCCGACGCTCACTTTCCCGGCGAATCGATCCATACCAACGTGGTCCGAGCAGATGGTTTAGGTGTTGCCGATCTGCTCAACGCCATTCTCCCTCTCTTGGTCTTAGACAGTTACGTTGCAAGCCCTGTATTTATGATGGATGCTGTTCCTGGTGATACGCTTGACCCAACGGTTGAAAACGCGTACCGCGGTGCCATTGACATCCATTGGCCCGAAACACCACCCATTGCAAGGGTTGAACGTTTTGCTTTTTATGAACAATCCAAAAGTGCTTTTGCCATAGTTATGACGGGTGAAACCGCCAAATATGGCAACATTATACTTAAAAAGGGCGTCACCCCAATTGTTTAAAGCAAATTACGTGCAAAAAACCACCCAGCAACATATCCACAGCCCAAACACTTATCAAGTTATTTATTTTCAATATTTTAAATATTAAACATTTTCTCCAAAGATTACAACCTAAAGGCTTTTCCACACCCCAGTCCCACACGAAAATTCCACCCAAACAGCAAAAAATGCCCCGGTGAAACTCACCGAGGCATTTTATTTGATTTTCTGAGCAACAGCTTAGGCGGCTTGCCAATCGGCATGAACAGGGGCCAAGAGTATCCGCAATTGGGCACGCGCTCTAAACAGCCGTGATTTAACCGTTCCGACTTCACAGCCGACAATACCGGCAATTTCATCATAGGACAAACCATTCACTTCGCGCAACACAACGACAGCACGAAATTCTGGAGCGAGTTTTTGCAGCGCGTCATCTAATGCATCTTGGATTTCACGATTGACTACCCACTGATCTGCAGGCTCACTCTTGCCAAACAGCGCATCATCTGTCGATAAATGTCCCCACCAATCTTCATCACTTATCCCTTGTGCCCACCGCTTGTTTGCTTTTATCCAATCATAACAACAATTGACACAAATCCTATAAATCCAAGTACTAAATTGAGCACCGCCCCGAAAACGGTGCAAAGACCGATATGCCTTCAAAAAAACCATCTGTGCCAAATCATCTGCATCATCAGCAGACCCAACTAAATTGTAGGCCATTTGATAGATACGCACGTGATGTCTTTTGACAAGTTCTGTGTAGGATTCGTCGTTGCCATTCAGAACAGATTTGACCAAGCCAAGATCATCATATTGCGTGAGATTTTTTGCATGTTTAGACATCATGATCCCCGCAAACTGTCTTAGAAACCAACCCGAAAGCTCGCCGCCAAACTGTGCCGAGCACCATAATTATAATATGCATCATTTGACCGCAAATGGCTGAAACTGTATCCGAATGAAGTTGTCAGCTTTTCTGTCAATGGCAATTCCAAGTCAACATCCAAAAACGAATTTCGATCGTTTCTCAAATCAGCATTATCCAAAAGATTGCCCGTTAAATCTAATGCAAATTCATCGGTATACGACCTGACCTCATAGCCCCCTTCGGCAATTAAGCGTATTTGAGAGGGTAGTTGCTGTGTGAGTTTTGCCGTAAATCTGTGACCACCATAATCATATCGGCTGTTCAGAATATCTTCGTCGGTAAAGGATCGTAAAATTGCACTCAAAGCATCTTGCTGGGCGGGGG
>JABIFK010000324.1 GCA_018650745.1 Candidatus Latescibacterota bacterium
AAAAGATGCCAAGGCTTTTGGGCAGCAGGTGTTTCTTCCAGCTCACCATATTCAAAACCAATACCCAACAAATTTCCCATCATTGCATACACATCTTCCGCCCGCAACGGTTTATCCAAAAAGCCATCAAATCCTGCGGCCTCATATTGTTGACGCTGATGCTCAAAAACCGATGCCGTAACAGCTACAACCTTAGGCACATCTGTGCCATATCGATCTATCAACCTGCGTAACGCTTCATCGCCATCTATACCTGGCATCCGAATATCCATAAACACAATATCTGGCATCTGCAACTGAACCCAGTGCAATGCTTTTTCACCACTGTCAACCGAATCAGCCACAACACCAATTTTCTCCAACATCTGTACCAAAACATCACGGTTGGTTTCAATATCATCCACCACCAACGCCAACACCGAAGTACCTTCTTCTAAACATTTTACACGTGCATTTTCCAGATAATTTCGTCTAAGCAAATCATTCGTTTGTAGGGCAACCTCGGCCAAAGACAGCGTAAAGTAGAACCGAGCCCCCCGTCCTATTTGAGATGCCAACTTGAGTTCTCCACCCATCATCTCCACGTGTCTGCGCGCAATCGCCAACCCCAAACCCGTTCCACCCTGACGCATGCCTTCTGACTCTTGATGAAAGGGTTCAAAAATAACACCCTGCCGCGCTTCGGCAATGCCAGCCCCAGTATCATAAATTTCAAAATAAAAACCACCATCATCTTCTTTTTTTACACGCAATGCCACTTCACCTTCGTCCGTAAATTTAACCGCATTACCAATCAGATTGATCAAAATCTGTCGCAATTTACCCTCATCCCCCACCACCACCATCCCCTGATCAACATCCAAAACCCACTTCAAATACTTTTGCTGACACCGCAATTCAAACATGGCACCCAACCCTCGGGCCAAATCAGACAAGTCAAAATCTGCCTCATGGAGCACCTCTCGACCCGCTTCAATTTTAGAAATATCCAAAATATCATTAATCAAACCCAATAAATGATGCCCACTTTGGCTGATGTTATTGATCGACGTAATCTGACGTTCTCCCAGTGTAGCATCATCTCCCAACAATTGCGTGTATCCCAAAATGGCATTCATAGGAGTACGCAATTCATGGCTCATATTGGCCAAAAATTCACTTTTGGCTCGGTTGGCTTCTTCAGCAACATCCTTGGCATCTTGCAGTGCTTCTGTTTGTCGAAGCACTTCCGCTTCAAGTTGCACATTTATATTGGCAATATAATCCTGTCGACGCCCAGCAAATGAAGCAACCACGCCCAATACAAACGGTGCAGTATCAATAATCCAGTGCAAGGGTTGCTCCGTTTGCGCAAATACGATTTGAGCAAATACCAAAGGCATCTCTCGAATGAATAAGACATCGATGAGCGTAGCACCCAACGGAAATCCACAACCAAAAAATGCACCATAAAGTGCATAATAAAAAGTATGTGTTTTATACCACACCATAGAACATCAATTCACCAAAACCAATTTGTAAATAATAAAGACTGTCTTTCTCGAAGTATTCAAAGTAAGCCATTTTTATAAAAAAACAACGACAAATAATAAACCTTAAAATATTCGCCGCACCCCAAAAAGAAAAACGAGGTGAAGTTTAAAACATTGATTATCTTACAAGAACTTTAGACAACTCAGTACACTCATAACACAAAGTTCAAAGGAGTTTTTGTGAAACCCAACAGAATCCGAGAAAAATTGGATGCAGGAGAACCCACCATTGGCACACGCATCCATTCCAGCTGGCCAGCCATCATCGAAGCCATTGGTCACACGGGGCTTTACGACTATGTCGAATATGTCGGCGAATACGGCACCTTCGACCTCTACGACCTCGACAACATGTGCCGAGCGGCCGAGCTCTATAATATGGGCATGATGTTCAAAATTGACCGCGCCAACCAACACTACTTGGCCCAAAGAGCCCTTGGCTCCGGTTTTGGAAGCATTCTCTTTACCGACTGCCGCACCGGAGACGATGCCGCAGAATGCGTACGCATCACCAAACCCGACACACCCGAAGACGGCGGCCGTTACAGTGTCTACACCCGTCGCAATACCTACATGGGTTATGGCGGTGGTACCGACTATGTCGAAGCCATGCGCAACACCGTTGTCAACCTCATGATCGAGAAAAAAGAAGCCGTCGAAAACTTAGAAGCCATTTTGGGCACCCCGGGTGTCGACATGATTCAGTGGGGTCCTTCCGACTATTCCATGAGCGTCGGCAAAGCAGGTCAGCGTAACGACCCTTCTGTTTTAGATGCCAAAAAAGAAGTCTTCAAAACCGCACTTGCAATGGGCGTACAACCCCGTGCCGAAATCTCTTCGCCCGCAGAAGCCAAAGACTATTTGGACATGGGTGTCAAACATTTCAACATGGGCGTAGACATCTCCATCTTGCACAGCTGGTGGAAAAGCAATGGCGAAGAACTCAAAAAAGCGGTGGAATCAGCTTAATCCAGTCGCTATATCATTGATGGGTTAGGTTCTGAAACACAAAACAACACATCAAAAAGGGTGCGCGTCATGAAAAGTGTTCGCGCACCCTTTTCTATATATAATTCCCGACCAAGAAGTAGAATACATTCTATAATCACTGACAAAAGAAACATCCAACTTTGGCCATACCTGTAGGAAGACCCAGATCCAATCTCTTACGCGGCACCCCTTATTCTTCCCACCCTCACGCCGACTCAGAATACGACTTCTGTCACAACGTATTCACCCACGACAACCGTATAATCAAATCCATTTGACCATTAATAATCCGAAACAGCCCCATCCTTCAATCGTGCATTCGGCCACTCAAATGTCTTATCCGTCGTCTGCCCAAATTCAATCGCTCGCGCCTCATTCACCTCCACCCCAAGCCCAGGTCCTTCTGGCAACGATACAAACCCCTCGTCATCCATCGTCCACTGCTTCACCGCCACATCGTCAGGCAACCGCTTCTTATACCCTTCATGGATCAAAAACATAGGCACAGACGCCGCCACATGAAGACTCGCCGACGTCCCCAAATAAGACATGGTGCAATGCGGCGCAATGGGCACATAGTGCGCCTCCGCCAATGCCGCCACCTTCTTCATCTGCGTAATGCCCCCCCCGTGTCCACAATCTGGCTGCAACACATCAATCACCTGCGCCTCAAGAATTTCACGTACCTCCCAAATCGTACGATCTCGTTCCCCTGTCGCCAACGGCACAGGAACCGACTCACGCACCTTCCGCATGACCTCAATATTCCCGGGCACCCAAGCCTCTTCCAAAAACAAAAGATCATCCGACTTTAAATACCCTGCAAACTGCTTCATAATGGGCGGTGGCATACAACTGTGCGCATCAAACATCACCGCACCATTGGGACCAACTTTTGCTCGGGCATCCTTCACCCGCTGCACCAACGCCTCTATCTCTGCTGGTGTGCCTGCAAAATACTGCGCACCACCCGGCCCAATC
>JABIFK010000294.1 GCA_018650745.1 Candidatus Latescibacterota bacterium
CTAATACTTTATGGTCTTTCTCCAAGGTGCGCAAAGACGACTCTGTCGCTTGTAAACGCTCAGAAATATCTGCTTCGTCAGATTGTGCAGCTCTGATTTTTGACTCCAACCCATTGATGCTGTGCGTCGTATATCCTTTTACAGCAATCACCAAGAGGAGTGCTAAAAATATAAAGGCTTCCAAGGGCATGATTTAGTTTTTTCTCTTTTGTACTGCGGCCATTCCGCGCCGTATTGCTGCATCGCGTTCTGTTGCACTTTGGCCATCCGACTGCGTGTTGGCACTGAGCTGTTTTTTTTGCTTTTTGAGTGCAGAAATCCACTGTTTTAAATGATCAACTTTCGTATTAAACTCTGGAACTGTGTCCTGAAGCTGTTCTGCACGTAGTCGATAATCTTCGAAACGTTGGGTTTTATGATCTATTGTGTGTTGCAAATCATCTAGCTGTGTGGTTAACGAAGCTGCGTGTGCAGTGTACCCCAGCAAAGAAATGGCAATGTAGATGATGCAACCCAACAACAGCAAACTGGCAATAATTATCCACATGGGTTTTATTCCTACAACATCTTAATGAATGCAGCTGAAAGGTCAAAAGGTATCAGTTTGGTCTGCTTAAATGAATGAGATGAAAGAATTTACGCTGAATTGGTAGCTGGTGTCAAGTGAATAACGAGGTTGGATACGGCTTGTCACGAATGATGCAAAGGTGTATACTTAGGCCCATTCGTAGGGTATAGATCTTTGCAAATGAGGGCATGAATCATGAACGATGGACGAGGCGAGCGAAGTTTTCGCGATTATGCAGGGATCACCCTGCGTGGGGTATGTATGGGGGCTGCCGATGTTGTGCCAGGTGTCTCGGGTGGAACAATGGCTCTTATTACTGGCATTTATGAAGAGTTGATTCAATCTATTCGCTCTTTTGATGGTCAAGCCCTTCGGCTTCTGACAAAACGCGATTGGCAGGGGCTGTTAAATCACATTCGATGGCCTTTCTTGGTTGCATTATTGGTTGGGATTTTGGGGACCATCGCTTCCTTGTCTAAGGGCATAACTTGGCTGTTGGTCAATGAACCCGTTTTGCTTTGGGCGTTTTTTTTCGGTTTGGTTTTGGCCTCCGTTTACACGGTAGGCGCACGGATACCGACTTGGGGTATGGGTAAGATCGTTATTGCCCTCTTGGCTGCTGGTGGGGCTTACGTGTTGGTGGGGTTGGTGCCGGTAGAAACGCCTCAATCACCTCTTTATGTTTTTTTGAGTGCTATTATCGCAATCTGTGCGATGATTTTACCGGGCATTTCCGGGTCATTCATTTTAGTATTGTTAGGACAATATCATCATATTCTACAGGCGGTAAACGACCGAGATATCTTAACCATTGCCATCTTTGGCTGTGGGGCAGCTGTGGGGCTGATGAGTTTTGCACGTGTTTTGGGGTGGGTGTTCAAGAAATATCACGATTTGACATTGGCCTTGTTAACGGGCTTGATGTTGGGCTCTTTGCGTAAAATCTGGCCATGGAAAGAAACGTTGTCAACCATTGAAGGACGGCATGGCAAACTGATTCCTGTTGAGCAGATCAACATCTTACCGCAAGTGATGACCGGAGAAGTGATTGGGGCCATTGTTTTGGCACTGATGGGCATTGTTTTGGTGTTGGGTTTAGAGCGGTTAGCAGATACGGACAAGTCGATCCAAGCTTGAAGGCAGGGCGGGTTTTTGCTTGACAGATGCTGTTGGAAAGCTACATTGTAACATCTGTAATTTTAAGAGAATAAGGCTACTTTAACATTGAGGTGCTGATATGGCAAATTCCGATTTTAAGATTGGTGTGGTGGGTGTTGGGCGAATGGGTTCCAATATCGCTCGGCATTTAAAAGACGATGGTTTTTCAGTTACGGCTGTTTATGATTCCTTTCGGTCTCTCGCGACAGACTTGGCGCAAGAGTTGGGGTGTGAAGCACCCGAGACCTTGGCTGGTGTGACCGCAGCTGCCGATTATGTGATCACTGTGGTCACGGATGATGCGTCGATGAAGAGCATTTTTGCAGAGTCGGGTGACAGTCTTTTAGAAGGTGCATCGGGGCGAGTGTTTATCAATTGTGCAACCATTACCCCACAAGTGCATGTTGACGTTGAAGCCCTGACAGAAAAAGCGGGCGCAAGCAGTTTAGAGGGTTGTATGGCCAGTAGTATTACACAGGCCAGAGAAGGCACTTTGTATTTGATGTGTGGGGGTAAGAAGCCGGTTTATGATCAGGCTCTGTCAATCTTAGAGTCGATGAGTAGTGATCTGAAATATATCGGTGGAGCTGGCACAGCTGCCCAAGTCAAAGCGTTGGTGAATATGGTGATGAATATCAATACGGCGGGATTGGCTGAAGGGTTAGGCTTAGGTGCTGCATTGGGATTAGATTTGAATGTTTTGATGTCTGTGTTTTCGCAAACTGGCGCAAATTCTCGCGTGCTTGAAACCGATGGTGAAGATATGGTTGCGCGTGATCACGAATGTTATTTTTCGGCAGATCACGCCGCCAAAGATTCAGGCATCGCGCTTTCA
>JABIFK010000292.1 GCA_018650745.1 Candidatus Latescibacterota bacterium
CAACCCCGAAACAACGATTCAGTACAATTTGGCTGAATCTGCCGACGTGACCCTGCACATTTATAATGTGGTTGGTCAAGTTGTGCGGACTTTGGTTTCCGAGCGGCAATCTGCCGGTCGTTACAGAGTTCAGTGGAGTGGGATGGATGATCGTAGCGTGCCAGTATCAAGTGGGATTTATTTCTACGAGATTCGGGCCGGGAAGAACAATAAGCAAGTGTTGAAGCTGATGCTGCTGAAGTAATCTACAACTGCGTATGGGAGTCTCCGCTGGAGACTCCCATACCTGTTGGATTACCTCTCTAATTCTTTCGGATTTTTAAGCAGACCTCAGTTAATAGGAGATAGCGATGTTTCTAAAAAAAGGTTTTTTCTTTGCTCTTGCTCTGACATTTGGCATGGCCAGCAGTGCATTTGCAGGCAACAATACAGCTGCAACGCTTGCGCTTGATTATGTGGCCGACGGCGGAGCAGGTAACCAAACAAATGAAGGTGCCGTAAGCGGCACTGTTACAGGAAGTGGTACGACAGTTGTTGTTGAACTGTTTGCCAACAATGTAGCTACTTCTTTGGCTGGTGCGCGTGTTGTTTTCAACTTTGATGCGGCTGTATTGAGCTTCGTTAAAGCCGAAAACAGTGCGTTTGGTTTTTCAATTCCAGAAGCAACTGGAACCAGTTTTGCAGGTCTCGCACCTGTAACGTTGGACGCGGCAGGCTTTCTTGCTCGCGCAGAATTTACGACGGCTGTTGATGTAACGGGTGTTGAATTCACTATTGGCGCAACTGTTGAGTTGTCTGAAAGCGTGACGTCTATTGATACGGTTGCTACAACCACATCAGTTGCTTTCAATGCGCAACCCAAAGTTAGTGCAAGCACAGCAATTGAAGTGATTCCACGCGGTGGTCAGGCTACAGCTACGATCACTGCTGCTGGTTTTGCTGCTGATGCAACCATTACATTTACCACAGACGTACAAGGTTCTGCAACTGTAACACCTTCTCAAGATGGTGCTACCTTGACCTTGACTGCCAGTGGTTCAGGCGCCGCTACAGTAACAGTAACAGCGACTGATGGTACAAGTACCACTTCTGCTGTTGTTGTTCAATTTGACGAGCAAGTGCCCGTTGAATTGGCCTCATTTGCAGGTGAAGTTGCCAAAGACAATGTGGTGTTGAATTGGGCTACGGCTTCTCAGACCAACAATGCGGGCTTCCGCGTGTTGCGTAGCACAGATCAAGAAAACTACGAAGTGGTGAGCGAACTTATCTCTGGTGCAGGCACAACAGATGTTTTGATGCCTTATAGCTTCACAGATGTGAGCATTCCTGCTTCTGAACAAGTGTTTTATGTGCTTGAGCAAATTGACTTAGATGGCACAATTCACCGTTCAAATCCTATCGAAGTGGTTTTGGGTGCTCGTTTCTTGAACTTGCCCTCTGAATTTTCTTCTGCCGTTTATCCCAATCCTTTCAACCCTGCCACTACAATTTCTTATGACTTGCCTGTTGAAGGCGATGTCTCCATTGTGATTTATGATGCAATTGGCCAAGAAATTCGTCAGCTTGTGAACAATGGTCACACTGCTGGTCGTTATAGTGTGCAATGGGATGCAAAGAATGAATTGGGTCGTAGCGTAGGTAGTGGTGTTTATATTGCTAAGATTAAAGCTGGTAACTTTTCAGCTACGCAAAAAATGCTGCTCTTGAAGTAAGTTGCACCTGATACAGATTTACAGAAGCCACCGGAGAAATCCGGTGGCTTTTTTTATGTGGGTTGACTTTGATTTTTGAGGGAATTATATTTGGACAACTAAGCTGAATGTCATCAAATTAAAAGGAGTGTTGCGATGGATAAGGTGCGAATGGGGTTAATTGGTTGTGGAGGCAATATGGGGGGTCACTTACGCCGATTGATGGATATGAATGATGTAGAGATTGTTGCTTTGACGGATCCGAATGAGGCGAGTTTTGAGCGGTTATTTACACGGGTTCCAGAAGCGCAGGAACTGCCACGGTTTATGGACCATAAAGAGATGCTGGATTCGGTAGAAATGGATGCTGTGGAGATTTCGACGCCGCATACGCTGCATTTTGAGCAGATTATGGATAGTTTGGACAAGGGGCTTCATGTATTGACGGAAAAACCAATGGTTTGTTCTGTAGAGCATGCATTTGAGGTGATGGACAAGGCGGATGACGCTGGAAAGATTTTGATGGTTTCGTATCAGCGTCATTTAGCCCCTACATTTCGGTTTATCCGAAACCAAATTCAAGCAGGGGAAATTGGAGACGTGCAATTTATCCAGGCGATGCAAGATCAGCATTGGTATGAGAACCAACAAGGAAAATGGCGACAAGTGCATGCTTTGTCGGGTGGGGGGCAGTTGAATGATTCGGGTAGCCATCTATTGGATGTCGTTTTGTGGATGATTGACGAAACACCGCATACTGTTTCGGCGATGATGGATAATTTTGATACGGAAGTAGACATAAATTCGGCATTAACTATTAAATTTGAAAATGGGGCGTTGGCTAATTTTTCTGTTGTAGGGACGGGGCCTGGACCCGGAATGTGGGAAGATCTTACGATTTGGGGATCAAAAGGTGCCATCTATTCTAGAAATGGTAAAGTAACGTGCAAATATGGTGGGAAACCCGCTGTTGAGATCGATGATTTGCCGTCTCGTTTTGAAAGCCCAGATCAAAATTTCGTGGATGCGATTTTAGGGCGTGATGAGATTCAAATACCTCCTTCGTGTGGCTTGCGTGTGATTCAATTGACAGAAGCTGCGTGGGAATCCGCCGAAAAAGGTGGGCAACCTGTAAGGGTTAAAACCGCTCGGAATGAGAAAAAGTAGGGTTGACATCGACCTTCTGGGTCGGTATTATTGTTGTAGAACCCCACCCCAAGGGGAAGTGTTATGCAAGTGCGACCGGTTGAATTTCAGGAAAGCTTCGCTCGATTACCCGTTGAACAAGCGCGGCAGCAACAGGTGTTGCAACGTGAGCCAGATTTGGCTCGAGATCAATCTGCACGGTCGAATGCAGATAGCCATCTTTTGGATCTGAGTCGACCGGTTCAAACAACCGAAGTGGAAGGGAATATCATTCGAGCTGATCAGGAACGGTCTTCAAAGCAACCACCCAGGCGAAACCAGAGAATTGTTCGCGCAGAAGATAGGGTCGAAGATACGCAGTCTGCACCATTGGGGCGAAATATTGATGTAATTGTTTAAGGATCAAATAAGATTATAAATTAGGACCATTATAATAGGCTGTCGCCAGGTGATGATTTAGGGGGCAGCCTTTTCATTGAAAAAAGCCGGAGGTTGTTATGAAAAGATGGTTGTTATTGGTTGCAGTTGGCGGTGTATTGGGAAGCTATGTTGGTCCGGTACAAGCAGAAAAAGTGGAATTGAAATTAAAACACCCTGAAGGTAGAACGGTAGAATATAAGAATAAATATCGGTTTGAATATTTTAGCAATAGGGCAGAGCTTATTGTTATGCAAAACGGGTCGATGCGCGTCATTGTGGAAAGTGAATGGCGCAGTAATGAAAAGGTTACAAAACCAGAGGCCTTGCCCAATGAAGAGATCGCAGAAGGTGTTGTTGGTTTACAAGCAACGGTTAATAAGGCGGCGAGTGCAGCTATATTTTTAGGAGAAAAGCAGACCTACGAACAGTATCCAATGACATTTGAGATGTTTGATGATCGTACTTTTAAGTGGCGTATGACGCCTGAGTGTGATGTACAAAAATTTGAGACGGATTTCCCGGCTTATCGTATCGAACGCCGCGACCTTATTACAGACCTTTACCAAGCTTGGGTTCCTGCGATGAGCCCAGTGTTGCCGGATAAGCCTGTAGGGGAAGGGGATACATGGACGGGTGAACGCGCATTTGAACGCCGTTTTTTTAGCATGGATATGATGGGGCGTAAATCATTAACTGGAATTAAGAGCACGTATCATGTTAAGGAAATAAAGGAACGTAAGGGGCGTATTGAGGTTAAAATAGGAGAAGAACGAAAAGTGGAATATAAAGGGTGGTTGGATGTGAGTTCGGCATCTTTATTTTTGCACGGTTCGGGAATTGGAGAAGGCGAGTGGGTGATTGATGTTACAAATGGTGTTGTATTGGAACATAAAATGCATATGGATGTAGACAAACCTACGGTTATTAAAGCTGGGGAAAAAGAACCATTGGCAGATATTCATGCCGAGTTGAAAATTGATATAGAACGGAAGTTACAAAAAATAAAAAAATAACCAGACTTTAAAGTGTTCAAGGCGACTTGACACCGAGGTTTGGATATGCTAAACTTGGTTGATATTGATTCTGAAAAATAAAGTAACCACCTGCTGTGTATGCAGGTGGTTATTCATTCTGAACAAGTTTGTTTGTGCAAAGGAATCGTGTGTTTAAAGACAAGTTTATCGATTCTGGTTCGAAAGGAGTGGGACGCTATTAACTCTCAAGATTCTGATCGTTCGCAAAAAACGCCTGATGACTTCCTGCAAGATTATGTCGATATGCAGCACACATTTCAGTCTCTGTCAATTATTGATCAAATATTAATGACAATGGACGAGAAGGATCGACGGCGGCCCTTATTGTATCAACTGCGCAGACAACTTCAAGAAGATGAGATTACATTTGAAGATGCTCGGCGTACGGTTGTGGAATTAGAGGGTGCTCTTGAAAAAGTGACGGCACCTGCAAACAGAGTGGGTACTTTGCTTTCTGCGCCAGATAAGGGTGTCGCATACATTCAAGTAGGCGGAGCAGAATATTATGCAAATATTGATGCTCGTATTGAAGAAGACCTGTTGAAAGTGGGAACACGTGTATTGGTTAATGATGCATTTGCCATTGTAGGGGATATGGGTGAATCGCCATCGGGTACGGTTGGCAAAATTGTGGATGTACTTGACGATGGCCGTTTGCAAGTGGGTAATGAGCAGGGCACACAATCGAATATTTTGATACGTGGGACTGATCTGAAAGATGTCAATTTAAAAACAGGTGAGGAAGTACGCATTGATCCAGGGTATCGTGTGGCATTGGAGAAGATGGCACATACCGAAACAAAAGATTATTATCTTGAAGAAGTTCCCGAATTGCCGTGGGATAAGGTTGGCGGACATGATGATGCGATTCAAGCAATTCAAGACACCATTGAAATGCCGGTTTTGCATCCAGAATTATTTGAACGGTTTGAATATAGCACACCAAAAGGTTTTCTATTATATGGGCCTCCGGGGTGTGGCAAAACATTGATCGGGAAAGCGACGGCATATAACTTAGAACAGCAAGTTCAAGCCGATGGTTTGGGTTTAAAAGCTTGTTTTATGCATATTAAAGGACCCGAAATATTAAATATGTGGTTGGGAGAGTCTGAGCGCAAAGTGCGTGAAATTTTCTCTCAGGCACGGGAAAAACGCAGAGAGGGTTTTTTGCCTGTTGTCTTTATTGATGAAGCCGAATCGGTGCTAGGTACACGACGTGCTGTGCGCTCGCACAACATTTCAAATACGGTTGTGCCTATGTTTTGTTCTGAAATGGATGGCATTGAATCGCTGCAAGATATTGTTATTATTTTAACATCTAATCGCCCCGATATGATTGATCCTGCCATTTTACGACCTGGGCGAATTGATCGCAAGATTAAAGTTGGAAGACCAGACGAGGCGTCTGCTAAAGAAATTTTAGGCATTTATCTTACTGATAAATTGCCCATTGATAAAAAAGAATTACAAGAATTTGATGGTGACGTGTCCAAAACAGTTGAAGATATTGTAACCCGAACAAGCACTGAAATTTTCGCTAAGCGCGATGATACACGGTTTTTGGAAGTGACATTACGCAGTGGGCGAAAAGACGTTTTAACACGTGGTGATTTGTGTAGTGGTGCCATTTTAGAGTCGATTGTGCGTCGTGCAAAAGAATATGCTATTAAACGATCTATTGCTTCTGGCAAAGAAGAAGGCATTGGTTTTGATGATATGTTTTTGGGGGTCGAAACAGAATTTGCTGAAAATGAAATTTTCCCACCTTCTGAGAATACGGAAGATTGGTTGAAATTGCTTGATTATGATCCTGAAAATGTGGTGCGGATTTCACCTATTCGCCCAGAGCGTAATCGACGTACAAGTCGTCAAAGTGTTATATAAAAATAAGATAGAACTGTAGAAGGACGAAAAAGGCATATCTCTGCTTATTTTTTCTCTTTTAATTACGGGGATTTATGGAACGATTGTTTGGATTAGAGACCGAATATGGGATTACCATTGACGGGGCAGAGAAGATTGATGTGGTTGAAGAGTCGATGGAATTGATTCGGTGTTATCAACAAGGTGATTTTGTTCCTTTATGGGATTATCAACTGGAAAATCCTCGCAAAGATGAACGGGGTTTTGAAGTTGAAAGCTTATTGAATGACCTAGATGAAAAGGTTCATTTGCAGCAAGACCGCAAACGCAAAATTCCATTTAAAGAATTGAAGAGCGATCTCATTATTTTTAATGGCGCACGCTTTTACAATGATCATACACACCCAGAATTTGCAACAGGTGAATGTTTAAGCCTTTTTGAATTGGTGGCGCAAGACAAAGCTGGTGAACGCATTGTAGACATTTGTGCACAACGTAGAACTGAGGGTTTGAAAACAGGCACTGTGCAAATGTATAAAAATAATACGGACTTTGAGGGACACAGTTACGGATGTCACGAAAATTATCTCATGGATCGTTCTGTGCCTTTTGAACGTATTGTCGAGGGGTTGTTGCCCTTTTTTGCGACACGTCAGATTTATGCAGGTGCGGGCAAGGTGGGCGTTGAGCGAGAAGACAAAGCCCCCTTATTTCAATTGAGCCAGCGTGCCGAGTTTTTTGAAGTGATTGCCAGTATTGATACAATGCACAAACGCCCTATGGTTAATACGCGCGATGAACCTCACGCCGATCCAGAAAAATATCGCAGGCTCCATGTGATTGTTGGAGATGCGAATATGTCGGAGTATATAACCGCGTTAAAAGTGGGTACGACTGTATTGGTAGCTGACTTGATAGAAGCAGATGCCTTGCCCGGTTACAAACTCAAAGATTCTATTTCTGCGATGAAGAACATTGCACGCGATCAGACGTATCAGTGGTTGGTAGAACAGGAGGGTGGGCGTTTGGTGTCTGCTGTTGAAATTCAGGATGCGTATTTAGAAAAAGCGCGTTCTGAATTTGCGGGTCGAGACACGGAGACGGATTGGGTGCTTGGCGCTTGGGAAGATATGTTGCGTAAATTAGCACATAATCCGATGGATTTGGTTGGCACGTGTGATTGGGTCACTAAGAAGTGGCTGGTTGACAGTTTTTGTGAGTCTGAAAATTTGTCTTGGGAAAACCCTGATGATGTGTTTTGGATGCAGAGCCAGGATTTGGAATATCACAATGTAGATCGTGAGGCTGGGCTTTATTATTTATTAGAAGCACAAGGTCAAATGGTACGTTTGGTTGGAGATGATGAGGTTGCAGCTGCAATGTCTGAACCGCCAACGGGGACGCGTGCATATTTTAGGGGGCGGTGTTTAGAAAAGTTTGGTGCGCATGTTGCATCGATAAATTGGGATCGTATTGTGCTTAAGAATAATCGCAAAGAACATGCAATAGACATGAAAAGATTGGTTGATTCGGAGTGGGTTCGTCGCTATAATCAAGCATTAGATGATTCGGAAACGTTGGTTAATTTTTTAGACGTATTGAATGAAATTGATGCCAATGTGTGATAGAAGAATATCATCCTTAGGAGATTGACGTTATGCAAAATCAGATAAAATTTGAACGTAAGACACGCCCATCAGATCCCATTGAACGGGGGCCGGGAGACGGTGGAGATGGCCCTTCTCGCCCTAAGGTTGAACGGCCCGATACACGCGACTTGCTCAAACGGATGCGTCGCGTTGACCCGAATCAGGCGCGGCGATATCGTCAGCGAACAGGTGAATAGCATATGAGTGAGGGCGGTGATTTTGTAGATTTGTTGCGTCGAGATGGATATCGATTCCCTGGTGAAAGTGTGTCTGTTTCACACTCGCCGGGCGATTTGCCCTTTCACCCGACAGAGGGCACAACGATTTTAGCTATTCGCTATCGCGATGGTGTATTGGTTGCGGGTGACCGTCGGGCGACTGCAGGTAATGTGGTGTTGTATGATCGCGCTGATAAATTGATTGATTTGGATGCCTATTCTGTTATGGCCATTTCGGGGTCTCCTGCTGTTGCTTTTGAAATTGCCCGCGTTTTGGAACATTCGTTTCAATATTATCGTCGCCGTCAGCTCCAGGAAATGAGTTTGAATGCCAAGTTGCGTCGTTTGTCGTTGTTGATTAAAGAGAACATACCAATGGCCTTGCAGGGCATTGGGACTGTGATTCCTATTTTTGCCACATTTGATCGCAAGGATGATTGTGGCAAAATCTTTTTTTACGATGCTTTGGGTGCACAATTTGAGTCTACAGATTTTACAACGACCGGATCTGGTTCGCCGGGTATTCGTGGTGTGATGTATTACCAAAATCGGTGGGGAGAACGCAAATTTGCCGATATGGAACGTGACGAAGTCATTGGGATGGCCATGCAACTATTGGATACTGCTGGTGAACATGATTCGGCAACTGGGCGATATGAACGTATTGCAGACATATTTCCTACGGTTAAAATCATCACAGCTTCTGGTCTTGAAGGTATTGATACAGATACTTTGCGTACGCTTCACGCGCAGTATGTGGATGGAGGAGCGAGCGCATGATGTTATCGGATGAACCTTATCGGTGGGCTGAAGGTGTTGCCAATCGCAGAGATTATATTGAAGATCAAATTCGGGCAGGCAGCCCCGTTGTGGGTGTTGGATATGAAGATGGTATTCTTTTATTGACATTAAGTCGCAGTCAGCAAAAACTTTTCGAAGTGTATGACCGTGTTGGTTTGGGGGCTGTGGGGCATTCTACAGATATAGAAAAGCTCCGCCAAGCTGCAATTGATATGGCGCATTCCATTGGGTTTAATTATTCAGAGGAAGATGTGACGTTGCGCCAGATTGTTTATTTTGGTCTGGGCCCTGCGATCAAGGCTGGTTTTGATGATGTCGTGCGATCTCCATTTTTGGCGCGTGTTTTGTTGGCCGAGTTAGACAGTGAAGAGGGTGCGCAAACTTTCTATGTCGTTGATTATGATGGTGCATTTTTTAAATATGAAGATTTTTGTGCTTTGGGCGGCATTCCTGAAGCTGATCGCTTGATGGAGCAGAAATTAGATGTAGATGATGTGAGTAAATTGTCTTTGACGGATGCGTTGTCTAAAGCGCTTCAAGCTTGGGCTATG
>JABIFK010000289.1 GCA_018650745.1 Candidatus Latescibacterota bacterium
CCCCGAGAAACTCGCCAACCTCACCTACCGAGCCGTTCAAAATCGCAAACGTACCCTCATTCCCGGTCTTAGCAATCAGCTCTTTGCTACGCTCGGACGTTACTTTCCACACCTTACCGAGACGCTCATGAGAAAGATGATTTACGACAAGTTGCAAGGCGAATAGACGAATCAGCGAATCAACGAATCAACGAATCAACGAATCAACGAATCGAAGCTGGTAACGATATTGTTATTAATCTTCTATTGACCCGGCTGTGGGTACATATTCAGTCATTCACAAATTCATTGGAACGACTATTCTTTAGCATACTATTCTTGTTCTAAATCACGTGTCTCAGAACGCACAATGCGATCATCCACCGTCCAATTTTCGGTATACCAAGATGTAGACTCAAAACGATCGTTCAAGTTGTGCATACGTGCATCAAGTATCTGTCGATAATGTGCAAGACGACTTTCTTGTTCAGGATCTTTTGACAAATCCACAAGTTCGTAGGGATCATTTTGATGGTCAAAAAGCAACTCCCGATTATCTGTCCGCATTCGCACATAAATATACTGCACATCACGCACAGCCCGCCACTCTTCACCCTCAAAAAAGTTGGACTCACTCATACCCTGCATAAACGCAATATTTCCCTCATTCGACGTTTCAAGCTGAGAAACGGGCGACACACCTTCAACGCTTTCAGGAATCGGAACATCAGCCAAATCAAGCAGCATCGGCATAATATCAGGTGTGTTCAAA
The DNA here is from genome assembly GCA_018650745.1 of Candidatus Latescibacterota bacterium. Classification (GTDB taxonomy): domain Bacteria; phylum Latescibacterota; class UBA2968; order UBA2968; family UBA2968; genus JABIFK01. The sequence continues at coordinate 752 of JABIFK010000289.1, forward strand.
CACACATCTGTCTTCATCCCTAGCGGAAACTTTTGTGGCCACCGCATCAAAAACGGCACGCGAATAGATTCTTCATAAAAAATCCGTTTTTGCATACGGTTGTGTGCATACAGCATTTCACCGTGATCAGATGTAAAAACAAAAATGGTATTCTCCGACATCCCCAATTCTTCCAGTGAATCTGAAATGCGTCCCACATTATGATCCATCACTGCTGTCATCAAATAATAAACGCGTCGTCGTTCTTCTTCCCGCGAATACCAATTCTCGCTATACCAGTCCTCATCCATCTTGGGCACACCCTCAACATGGTTGGGATTGTGCCTGTTCGGCGGTTCAGGAATATCGAGATCCTTAAATTTATCAATCCATTCATCGGGGCATTCGTCCCACGTATTGGGCGGGTGTGGCACCTCAAAGGAGGCGAACAGTGCAAAAGGTTTATCTTGGGGTGCATCTTTAAGATAGTCTAAAACCAAATCGGTCTGTGCATCTGTCTGATACCCTGACATCGTATGCGCTTCTGGTGTGTCTTCATAATAGAACCCATTTTTATAACTGTGGTTCCAATTATACGCCTGCCAGTGCCCATCAAAACCCAGCCGATAAGGCCCTGGTGGAATAAACGTGCGCGACCCTTTTTTCCACAAATGCCACTTACCAATATAGGCCGTCTCATATCCCGCATCTGTCAACACATGTCCAATCGCATCTGAGTCGGCCATGCAGTGAAACCCATTGTTAAACACCCCCGTACTGCTCGGATATTTGCCCGTGAACAAACTCGCTCGATACGGTGTACAAACAGGAAACACGCTCACAGCCTGGTGAAAATTGACAGATTCTTTGGCCAATCGATCAAGATTGGGCGTCACCTGATGGGGGTCACCTGCATACCCACAAGACTGATAACGCAACTGATCGGCAAAAACAAACACAATATTTGGGCGCTGCATAAAATACCTCTATATACAGAAAGACAGATTGTCACCATTTCAAAGCAACAATCCGTCTTTCAAGTTTCACATATCATAGGTGCAACAAAAAGGAATCCCATACATAACGTCACCCGTATTTCCATCCACCGTAGGGTCGCGGTTCTCGCACCCTTGATTCTTAGATTGGAAGACAGGTGGGCAAGGAAACCTTGCCCCAACAACAAATCATTTACATCGTGTATTGATAGTCCCTTATGATGCGCTTTGCCAAACCTTCTTGCCCACAAAAAACGGCCCCAAAGAATCTACGTACAACGCCGTTTGTGTTGTCTTTCGCATATCCTGTACAACGCGTGACAAAGGATAAAGATCCTCTCCAATCAACCCAATCACAAAATCATTGTCATTGGCATCCAAACCATAACATGCCAACCGAACATCGTGTGCAAAACCTGCGCGACCATAAGCCCGGCCAATAGAGGCATGCTCCATCAAAATCTCGCGTTGTTCTTTATGGTTCAACTCGGCAAAAGCACCATTGCGACGTAGCGGATACCAAATGCCCCAAGGCCAATCAGGGTTGAGCACATTGCCTTTAGGTCGCTCAACCAATGCGTGATCCAAATCGGGTTCATACCCCGTTGCGTAAGAACGCCCCAACATCGTCAACTCGGGGCGATGATCCAACACATCAAACGGTTCACTGTTCATTAAGTCACGCACCTCAGTCACCAACACATCTGCCGACTCGGTCATAAACACCAAACCAATGCCATAGGGGTCGTTGGCATCGACATAAAGCGCAGCATCCAAACCACTGTCCTTCAATGCCGCTACGATGTCATCCGTCCCAATCGCACCAGTAAACGCCTGAAACTGTACATACAATCGACGATCACTCGTTTGCGGTTGCCCATCGACGGGTGCGCCGTGTTCCAAAATATCCAATTGTTCTTTTGATTCCCCATTTGGGTGTTGCATAATGCAATCCTCTCTAAGTACGCAAGAATGATCTCAAAAAAATTCTACATTTAATATACCTTTCAACCCCGTGTGAACAAGGATAAATTCACTCCAAAACTTTTCGAATACCAGCAATCAGCGTCAATACACCCCCAAACATACACACAATTGTTGCGCCTGTTGGCAAATCAAAAAGATAAGATGCCGAACAACCCAAAGCACTCACCACAAAACCAATACCCCATCCAATGGCCAACCTTTTTCCAATATGATCTGTAAACAACACCGCACACACCGCCGGAACAACCAAAAAGGAAAACACCAGTAACACACCCGCAATCTCTACAGAACTCGTAATCACAAATCCCAATGAGGCATAAAAGAGAAAATCCCACACGCGTATCGACCGGCCTTCTTTCACGGCACGTTCTTCATCAAAAGACAATGCCAAGAACCGTTCTCGAAAAATCCAATGAAAGAGCCCCACAAGCGCATAAACGCCAGCTGTCTTTGCAATATCTACCCACGCCAATAGTGCGGATTGCCCTCGGGGTGCACATCGCCCATTGAACGATCCACACCGCCAGTAGGCACATCCAAGCGCCGAACACCAACAGACGCATCCAAATGCCCAACGGCACCAGGCATAATTTGAGGATTACGTGCTCCTTGTATTAAAAGGGGTAACCAGCCCACCTCAAGCTCCAAGCCTACATACACCAATAAATCGGCACGGTTCATCACCCGCATATAACTGGGTTTGGCCTGCACATAATGGGGGTCTTGATAGCCTTTTGCAATGGCCTGAACCGATACCTCTTCTCCACCAATTTCCTTCACTATAGCTGCCAAGTCTGTCGTTGTTGTTACCACATTTATCTTCGCTTCAACTTCTACCTGTCCCACCCATACAAACAAGAGCATCCAATAGAGTATATGTTTCATAACAAACCTCCCAAGCCCGTTTTTTTATTTGTGACGCGTTCACTCTTTACCATACAAGAGATGAACGCGTCATATCTCACATTTAATATGCATGTGCCGGATGCGCACCCATTGTAAAATTCAATTGCACCGCAAATTGATGAATGTTTTGTTTCATCTCACGATTCAAATTGTATTGCACGCGAATCGCAGAAAATTCACTGGGCGCAAATGCCAATAAACCACTGACCCGATATTCGCGCTCAGGTTCCAACCTGGGCATACCAAACACGTCATAACGTGCCTGTGCCCACCAACGGCGTGCAAACTGATATTGCATCAACGCATACAAACCGCCCACCTTCTCCACATCCAAACCATCATTCACACGGGCTTGCATATACTCCGCTTGCAAAACCAAACCTCGGTCACGTACGCGCTTGGCAGGCCGCCATTTAAATGTCACATCACTGCCCCAAACCTGCGTCATTTCACGATGCTCATTTTTGCCAAACACATAAGACCCACCCCAAGCCAACGTGGCATTGTCACTTACATCCCACAAATTTTCCCAGCGTCCCAAATAGGCAAAGTCATTTTCACCGGCACTGTTAAACAATGCATTGTCACCATTAAAAATCTGTGCATGAAACTCCGAATACCACGCCGTTGGCAACAACATACTGGCACCAAGACCCACTTCATTCAACCCTTCCCCGCCAAAAATGCGCTCGTTTGCAATGGGTGGATCAATAAATGGATAGGCGTGCGAATGCAAAGTATTGTGTTTTCCTAACGCTCCAAAAAATTTGCCTGCCCGAAACGTCACATTTGGCAAGCTCGTTGTTTCAATAAACCCTTCTTCCAACTCAATATGCTCTGTACCTGGAATAGCCAATATGACATCGGCCCTAAAATAAGCATCAACCACAGCCGTAAAACGAACCTCAACTTCTTGAACGCTCAACCCCGATTCTTCTGGCAATCCGTGAGCATGGGCATCTTCCTCATCTGTGTGAACGTCTCCTTCATCATCATGATCTGCACCCTCATCAGCATGGTCGTCCTCTTCTTCATGCCCATGTTCCTCACCAAAAGCCGTTTCTCTCACCAACGGAGACGATGTGCGAAACCCAAGAAACAACCCATTCACACCAATTGCGGGATTAAAAGCTGTTGACGTACCTGTTGCCGTTGTGCTGCCTTGAGATTGTAACCAACGATGTAGGTCTTGTTTTGAGGGCACAATTGATTGTGCCAGAACAGGCGTAAAGCCCAATAGAACCAACATAAAACTAAGATATATTTTCATTGTTAAAGCGTCCTCCAATAGACACGTGTACACAGTAAATATCTCCACACAGAAATGTGCAGATAGCAAAACAAAATGGACAATGGAGAAAAACTCAACAACTAGGAGGGGATCGACCAGAGGGTCTTAGACGGGTTGAAACAGAAGAGATAGGAGAACGAACAAACGCAATACGTTGCCTTGGGCATAACACACAAAACGAAAATACAGAAGCAGCAACAAAAGCCGCAGTCAGCAACCAATCACAAATCTCACATTGTTCTGTAAGATCAGCTGTGCCTGTGTGTTGTGCATCTAAGGCATGTCCCAAAGGAGCCAATAGCACGCACAAAACTAAGACAGCCATCAGCTTAAAAGCCAATGGTTTTCGATTCATATAAGAGGAAAACATGGAATTCACACCTTTATGCTTAAAATCTACTCGACACAGGTACACAGCGTCAAGTTGCGTACAGCACAAACACCGTACGCCAATAAAGTTTTATGACTTTAAGATTCTAAACAATGGGGGGTGAACGACCCGGTGTAGCAACAGGAAGGCAAACAACTCGGAGAGGAAAAACCAAAACACGCATGGCGTGGGAAATAAGAAACAACACAAGTGAAAACACAATGCCAAGCTGTGCACCCGTCTGCAACAGGACACATATTTGGCATACCTCTTCGGCACCATGATCATCGGCTACTGCATGACCATACATACCCAAGAACGCCGAAACAACGAGAACAACGGCAAAGGTGAAAAGTGTTTTTTGAGTGCGCATCATAAAAACCAAATTAGAAATTTATTTATCAAACCAACTGGACATACAATAAAGTGTCCTCATCAAATTGTCAACCCCAGACA
>JABIFK010000287.1 GCA_018650745.1 Candidatus Latescibacterota bacterium
AGACGCATTGCCCACGAATTTACGGCTAAGGCCGAAGAACTCGGTGCCGAAGTACTCATTCAAGAATGGTATGAATCAGGAACCACCGATTATCGACGCCAATTTGAACGAATTCGAAGTGCCGGGCAAGCTTTAGATGCACCAAAAGATCTTGCATCTGAAATTGAAGGCCTGATTTTAGATGGCATTAAAGTAAACCCACCACCTCCCGTTCCCGTTGATCCCGACACAGTGCAACCCGAAGTGGTCGAAACCCTCGATGGCATTCTCATTGCGGGTGATGACTCCGATATTTTGCTCATCGCCCCCCAGTTCCCCTCCGCACTCATACCTGCCCAACTCTTGGGCAGTGACGGTTGGAACCACGCCGAGGTTGCGCGCGACGGTGGCAATTATGTTGACGGTGCTGTCTTTGTTTCCAAATACTATTCACAAAGCAGCCTGCACTCCGTTCAAGATTTCATTAACGCCTACAGATCGCGGTTTGGCAAAGAACAGAACATCGTTGCTGCCTTAGGGTTCGATGCCATGTTGGCAACGCTCAAATCGATAGACGCCGGTGGCAATGACCGTTCAAGCCTACGCGACCAACTCGAACGTCTCACCGAAATTCCCAGTGCAACCGGCCGCGTGTCTTTTAGCAAAGGCGACCGAGAAAATGCGTGGATGTATTTATTGACCATTCAAAATAAACGCATTGAGCCCTTAGACACCGAGCAACAGCCTATCGGCAACGAATAACCCGACACAATAAAAAAGTTCTGTGCGAAAACACCATCTTTTCAACTGGCACTAAAATTGCAAAAATGCCCTGTGTTCTATTTGGCCAAACAGCCAAAAAACTTAAAACACAGGGTTTTTGCTTTTGTTCGTATCAAAACAACCAAAACAATGCGTTCACTTGTGCATCATTGGGCTGCACATATTGTTCACCTTCGCGGCCTCAACTTTGGCCCAAGAATTCGATGTGCCAGATGAAGCAGAGGCTTATGAAGCCTATTTAAAAAGCTTGGAAGGCCTGCGCCTCAATATCAACAAAACACCTCAGTCAGATTTTTTAGAATTGCCCGGTCTCACCCCCGACCTTGCCTGGCGGATTGTATCCTTCCGTCCATATCAAAAAATACAAGATCTCAACCGCGTTCCAGGCATCACACCCAACCTATTAGAACAGATTGCTCCTTACCTCACACTCAAAACGAAACGCCATTGGCAAGGCCAACTGACCACACGCATAACACGCCCCACGAACCGCCCAAATCAAATAGATCATTTACGCCTAACCCAACGCGTAGAAATGCAACTGGGTAATTATGTGACGGGTTATCTCCTCACCGACCGCGATCCTGAAGAACCCAATTGGGCAGATTATCTGACAGCGCACCTTCAGATCCGTCATAAACTTGGCCAAATTACAATAGGTGACATTCGTCCAGAAATAGGTCAAGGTCTGCTTCACTCACGCCAAACACGCAGTTCTGCAAGCCTCTCAACTATCCGACCCAGATTGCATAATCGTATTGCAAATCGAAACAGTACCGAATTTGGTGCCATAAGAGGCATACACCTCTCCAAGCAATACGGCCTGGTTCATTTAGCAGCCCTTTATGGCCATGCCTTCTGGGACGCAGAAATAAAATCAAATGACGATGTGCAAATTCGCCGAACAGAACAACACAGCTCAAACACAACCATCCAACGAAAAAATGCCCTCACCGAACGCCTAGCGACTTTGCATATTTCTGCAGGTACCCCACAAAACCACCTGGGTGCAACCATTCAGACCGCCCATTTTTCACCAACAAAGCCCCAAGAAATAGCCTCGCGCCATATCAGCATCGATGGGCGTGGCCAATGGCACCAAACGGTTCTGTTCGGAGAAATAGCATTCGGGCCAAAAACCCAAGCCTTTGTTACAGGATTAAACTGGCAAAAAAAAACATTCAAGTTTCATCTGCTCACGCGCAAATACAGCCCCTATTTTTCAGCCCTTCACGGAGCGCCAATAGCAACCTACGGCACACCGCCCCAAAATGAACAAGGCATCTTTTTTGGATTTGCATATCGCCCATCACCACGCACACGCATCGAATTAAGCCTTGATCGCCACAAGCATCTCATTCCCGAACGTCACCCCTTACCCGACCAAGGTCACCGTTTCAGGCTCACCTACCGATACCGCATGGGCAAAAAGACCCGCTTACAACTCACACACAGTACCAGAAACACACGCTACGCACCAACTCGCACAGAAAACCGCGCCACTTTAAGCTGGGCCCATCGGGCATTTCGCACAACCAGTTGGATCGCCAGAACCCAAATAACACAATCGCAAAACGGCCTCGCCACGGGTCTCCGTCTACAAATAGGCCAAACCTATCGACTCGCACTTTGGACAACCTTGTATAACGTTTCCAACTACGCAGCACGCATTTATGACTTTGAACCCGATGTATGGGGCAGTGGCACCCTCCAAACCCGCACAGGAAAGGGCCGATCATCTGGCCTGCTCATAGCTTGGTCAACGGCGCCCTTCCGCATTGCC
>JABIFK010000470.1 GCA_018650745.1 Candidatus Latescibacterota bacterium
AACTTAAAATTTGCCCGCCAAATAGGTGTTGAAAACGTTGTTACATCTAATTTGGGTGAACTGATTCCAGAAGGGCAAAAAATTTGGACAAAAGATGCGCTGCTCAAAATGCGTGAACAAACCGAAAAACACGGTATTAAAGTTGATGTGGTGGCACTGCCACTGAGTTCACATTATATCGAACGCGCAGAAAACCCCAATATTATGTTGGGCACACCCGAGCGCGATCAAGAAATTGAAGCCATTTGCGAATGCATCCGGGCCGCTGGTGAAGCGGGTATACCTTGCCTCAAATACAATCTGACACTCTTGGGTGTGGTCTCCACACACCGCACAGAAGGCCGCGGTGGTGCCATTTATCGCTCGTTTGATATCAACAAATCGGAAGACAAAGACGAACTGACACCTGCCGGACGTGTAACAGCGGACATGATGTGGGAACGCATCACCTACTTCTTAGAACGCGTCATTCCTGTTGCAGACGAATACAAAGTCAAAATGGCCTGCCATCAACACGACCCAGGCATGCCCCACGACACGGGGTACAGAGGCATTGATCGTGTGCTTGGCACCGTAGACGGTGTTAAAAAATTCGTCGACATTGTCGACAGCCCATATCACGGTTTAAATTTTTGCCAAGGTACCTGCTCCGAAATGTTGGAAAACCCAGGCAAAGAAATCCTAGACGTCATTCGTTATTTTGGAGAACGCAAAAAAATCTTTATGGTTCACTTCCGCAACATTCGCGGTGGGTTTCTCAATTTTGACGAAGTATATGTCGATGAAGGTTCTGTGGATATGTGGGAAGCCATGAAGGTTTATAAAGAAGTGGGCTTTGAAGGTGTCTTTTGCCCCGACCACGTGGCCAGGTCGGAACAAGACTCTCGCTGGGGGCACCGCCAACGCGCTTATACTGTTGGATACATCAAAGCCCTCATCAAAGCCGTAAACAACCCATAAAATTCACCTTCATTCCTGATAAGTGGGGAACCGGAACCCCCTTCTAAGCGTCTACAATAAAATCTCTTAAACACTTAGAAATATACAATCCCCACAGGAAAAGGACACGCTCATGAAACGACTGCTTTTACTTTTATGTATACCATTTATGTTCATTGGATGCGGTGGAGACGATAACCCGGCAGATGCGGGAGGTCGCCCCATTGCAGACGAAACCTTCACGGTGCCAGGTAACACGTTTCGCGAATTCCGTTTTACCGTTGACACAGACGTTCAGCAAGGCGTCTTTTTACAAGGCACCGTTGAGGTTGAAGATGGCAGCATTGACATTGCCGTGATGAGTGAAAATAATTTTCAACGTTGGCAAACAGGCGAAACCCCAGATGTAATCTACAGCCCAGGTTTAACGCCTCGTGCAAGTTTTCGCCTGCCCATTGAAGACTCTGGTACCTATTACTTAATTTTTAGCAACACCCAAGCCAGCGATTCTCGCGTTGTCAAATCTGAGATATTTTTGTTTAGCACCATTGACGTTGGCGAATTATAAAACCCATCTTTTCTTAAAAAGGGCTGCGCCTCGTGCACAGCCCTTTTTTATTTTTTAATCTATGAACAACCTCTCTCAAATCCTTCCAAAAACAACAGAACTGCTCCAACAAGGTCTCAGCAACGGCCACCACATTGGCGCACAAATCTACGTTTCTCAAAACGGCACTGCCCTTGTTGACGATGCCTTAGGCGAATCGCGACCCAATGTACCCATGACATCCGAAACGCTGATGCCCTGGTACTCGTCGGGCAAACCGCTCACCGTTGCGATCATTGCCCAACTCTGGGAACAGGGTCATATTGGCTTAGACGACCCAGCCTATTACCACCTACCCGACTTTCAATGGCACGGCAAAGAAGCCGTTACCATCCGCCACTTGCTCACCCACACCGCTGGGTTTAGAAATGTCTTAGGTGTACAATGGCACAAAGAGCCTTGGGCAGACATCATATTCAAAACCTGCGGCACATTTCTCGAACCCGGCTGGACACCCGGTGCCAAAGCTGGATATCACCCCGCATCAAGCTGGTTTATCTTGGCCGAAATTGCCTGCCGCCGCAAAAAGCGTCCGTTTTCCCAAATCGTTCGTCAAGACATACTCGATCCTCTCAATCTCAACGACACACATTTGGGCATGTTACCCGAACAATACCGCGCTTACGGCGACCGCATAGGCCAAATGCACAATGCCCATAGGGTTTACGCTCATTTAGACACCGAAGAAGGCGCAACCCTCTGCCGCCCCGGCGGTGGCGCACGCGGCCCCATTCGAGAGCTGGGCCACTTCTACGAAGCCCTCCTCAACGATGGTTCTCCCATTCTCGAACCCGAAACCGTCGTCGCCTTCACTCGGTGCCAACGCAAAGATATGTTTGACCACACCTTTCAACACGTCATCGACTGGGGCCTCGGTTTTATCACCAATTCCAACCACCACGGCCCCGACACTGTGCCCTACAACTTTGGCCACCACGCTTCCCCCACCACTTTTGGCCACGGCGGCATCCAATCCTCCACCGCCTTCGCCGACCCCGAGCACAACCTCGTTGTCGCCCTTGTTTGCAACGGCATGCCCGGCGAAGCCCAACACAACCAACGCGCCCGCGCCCTTCATACAGCCATTTATGAAGACCTTGGCTTAGATAACTCAAATTAAATTCTATCCTAAAGCTCGTGATCATGAATGATCACGCGGGAAAGATACAGTTGGCAACAAGCTTAAATAGATGGCACTGTGCTTGTATAAGTTTATGTTTACGTAAATACTTTATAAAAAATCCTTATAAATAAAGCAGAAAGTATTGCTTAATAAAGCAGGCTTTAAAGATACCCATCCCCTACAGAAGTGAGCGCAGTGTTCAAAGGACGACAGCCAAACTCCAATCCCACCCACCGGTGGTGTGGGCCGTTGTGCAGTTGGTGTGTAGTGTTGGGTCGGAAGGGCGGCGCGTGGAACGCGAGGCGGGGTGTGGGAACTGCGCGGGCTGGTGAGG
>JABIFK010000281.1 GCA_018650745.1 Candidatus Latescibacterota bacterium
CAGTGCTCAATATTGCTTCACAAATTTTCTTAACTGCAGAAAACTATGAGAAATCAGCCGCGATCCTTGAAAAAGTTCTCGAAATTACACCCGACGATCAAAATGCTTTGTTTAACTTGGCCATTGCATACAGCAAAATGGGTGAATCTGAAAAAGCCATTGATCTTTATAAAAAGACCGTTGAAGCCACACCAAACGATGGCGATGCTTGGTACCAATTAGGGAGTTTATACTTAGAGCTCGAGAAATTTGACGATGCCATTACAGCCTCTCAAAAAGTCATCGACCTACAGCCCGGCAACCATCGAGCCTGGGGATTGAAGTATCAATCTCTTGCCAAAAAATCTGAAGGTGCATCAGGTGCAGAAGCCACAGCATTGGTCAAACAAGCCACTGAAGCCTTTGAAATGTTTGAGGAACTCAAAAAACAAAAAAGCGGCAGTGAATAAGTCGGTCCATATCGTGATAGCATAACCGTAGGGGCGGGTCTTTTAGACTCGCCCCGTCAACATGTAAATAACTTTAGCACCAGAGGAACGTATGTATCTCACCGACGAAAAAGTAGTCGTTTTAGGCGCAGCAGGTGCCATTGGCTCCAATCTCGCACAAACACTCTTGGCCTCAGGGACCACCTCCAATGTTGGCATGTATGACCCCTTCGCAAAAGGCCTAGAAGGCACAGCCGAAGAATTATATCACTGCGGTTTTCCAAATGCTAACGTCACCTGGTCAGACGATATTGGTGAAGCACTCACAGGTGCATCGTATATCATCAGTTCCGGTGGCGCACCTCGCAAAGAAGGAATGACCCGAGAAGACTTGTTGCGTGACAATGCTCAAATTGCCAAACAATTGGGCCTCGACATCAAGAAATACTGCCCAGAACTCAAGTTTGGCATCATCATCTTCAACCCTGCCGACATAACCGGGCTCACCGCTTTGGTTCACTCTGGGCTCGAACCCAGTCGCATTGCAACGCTTGCTGCACTCGACAGCACACGCTTACAAACCAAATTGTCTCAACACTTCAATGTATTGCAAAGCAAAGTCACTGGATGCCGCACATATGGTGGCCATGGTGAGCAAATGGCAGTCTTCAAGGGCGGCATTAAAATTGATGGTGTATCTCTCGAAGGTGTTCTTAATGGGCAAACTGCCAACGGCATTGGTATGAGTGCCGAAGAATGGGCAGATGTCCAAGCCCACACGCGTGGTGGTGGCGCACGCATTATCGGTTTACGTGGCCGTTCATCTTTCCAATCACCTGCACAACAAAGCGTATTTATGTTGCGTGGTGTCTTGGGCGAATCTTACGAATGGCCCAGTGGCGCTTATGTCAATACCAACGGCATGAATCACATTATGATGGGTATGCCTGCTACGCTTTCAAGCGACGGCATTCGTTATACTATGCCAGAAGGCACCCAAGACGATCTTAACGCTTTAAAAGAGTCCTATGAACATGTTGTCGCCCTGCGCGATGAGGTCATCGGTGCGGGCATTCTACCCCCATTGTCTGAGTGGGGTGCCAGCAATCCGCATCTGGCTTAGTTGAGTTATTATCCAAAGCAAAGGGGTTGACGCTTTTCAGCGCCAACCCCTTTTATTATATTCAGCAATAAGCATAGGAGTGGGCCCCCCCGTGTCTGCCTGCCTTTTTTAGATGCTCCTATTGATCCATACGATTTGAGTTGCTTTTAAATCGTTGAAATAAATGTCGGGACAGGCCCCTGCGTGCCTTATTTTTTGTCATCCTTTACCCATTGCTTTTTGGAGCCACCATGTCTTACTCACCCATCGGCATCTCAAAATGGGATCTTGATACCCCTGCTTTGCTCGTTGATCTCGACACCATGGAAAACAATATGCGCCTCATGGCAGAGCGTTGCAAAAGCAATGGCCTTGAATGGCTACCACACAGCAAAGGTCATAAAACACCAGCCATTGCGCACAAACAAATTCAAGCAGGTGCTTTAGGTATCACCTGTGCCAAACTCGGTGAATCCGAAATTATGGCCGCGTCTGGCATTCGAGATATTCTTGTGGCCAATCAAGTCATTGGCCAACAAAAAGTCACCCGCCTGGCCCACTTGCAGCGTCAAGCCCGCGTAATGGTGGCTGTCGATGATCCTTTCCATATCGAATCTATCTCAGAAGCTGCTCAAAAAGCCAAAACCACCGTTCCCATCCTTGTTGAAGTAAACATCGGCATGGATCGCTGCGGAGTCGAACCCGGCAAACCCGCCCTCAAATTGGCCCAACAAGCCAGTGCCGCCCCAGGCGTGCGTTTTGCAGGTATTATGGGCTACGAAGGCCATGCAATGGATTTGCCCGACGCCGAAAAAGAGCAGACCTGCCGTGAAGCCATTGCACACCTTGCAGAAACCCGTGCCCTTATTGAGCGAGAAGGGATTCCAGTAGAAATTGTCAGTGCGGGGGGTACAGGTACGTTGGCTTTTACACCCGAAATCGCAGGCATCACAGAAATTCAGGCGGGTGGTGGCATTTTCATGGACACCTACTACAAAAACGACATGAATGTCAGAGACTTAGACCAAGCACTCACCATACTCACCACAGTGCTCAGTCACCCCACGCCACAAAGGGCCGTTGCTGATGCAGGTCGCAAAACCACCAGCAGCCAATTTTCAATGCCAGAAGCCAAAAATTATCCGGGCATCACCGTCGCGGGGCTTTCAGCAGAACATGCCACACTTCAACTCGACAATCCTTCGCCACCAATCAAGATTGGCGACAAACTCGAACTCATTTCTGGCTACAGTGACATGACCGTGTTTTTACACGATCGCATCTATGGCATCCGCAATGACCAGGTAGAAGCCGTTTGGGACATCCTTGGCCGTGATAAAAAGCAGTAAACATTCAAACTGCGGCCGAACAAGGGGCATACTTGTAATGAAAAGGGAAATAAATACCCTTCACAGAGCACCGCACGCTCCAACAAAAAACCACCAAACAGAGTAAAAACAATAACATAAGTACAAAAAACACAAGATCGGCACCATCCTTGCTTTAATCTCGGGCAGTAGCAAACTCTTAAGTTCTCCCCCATCTGTCCGATTTAACGAAGGAATGGTCATGGAAATCTTCTTATTCTTTGTGTTGTTTTCCGTGTTTGTCTTGGGTATACTCAGTCTTATTGTCTTAGAATATCAAAATCAAAGAGCCAAACAGTGGCAACAGCCACTCACTCCTGCAACACCGCCATCCCAATACACTGATACGTCTCAAGTGGCCTCAAATCCCAAGGTATACACACACATAGCAGTTCCCACTCCTCAAGCTGCATACAACTTCAACCAACAAAATGATACCGTATTCACAGGCGTATAATACCTAAAGTCGTCTTGCAATTCTTCTAATGCTGGCAAAATATAAAACCAACTCCAACAAGAGGATCCCCCATGAATTGTCTCGTTACAGGCGGTGCTGGATTCATAGGTTCTAATCTGGTCAAAGCCTTACTCGAACAAGGTCATTCCGTGCGTGTATTTGACAATTTTTCGACAGGCAAACGCGATAACCTTGGCCCCTTTCTCGATCGCATAGATCTCGTAGAAGGTGACATTCGCAGTTATCACATCGTTCACGAAGCTGCACGCGATATTGAGGTGATCTTTCACCAAGGCGCCTTACCTTCTGTTCCTCGCTCAATAAATGATCCTATAACATCCAATCAGGTCAATGTCGAGGGCACACTCAACATTCTCAATGCCGCACGCGACACAGGTGTCCGCAGAGTAACTTATGCATCGTCATCTTCAATCTATGGCGAAAATCCAGCACTCCCCAAATACGAAGACATGACACCACAGCCTATATCTCCCTATGCCGTATCCAAACTCGCAGGAGAAAAATACTGTCAGGTTTTTGCAC
>JABIFK010000278.1 GCA_018650745.1 Candidatus Latescibacterota bacterium
AAAGTGTCCCATATTGGCATAGATGAAACCAATCGGATTGTTCAACTCATGCGCAACCCCAGCAACCAGCTTACCCAAACCCGCCATCTTTTCAGAATGCACAAGTTGCGCCTCCTTCTCCTTCAACTCTACAAGCGCTTGTTTCAGATCATTGCGTTCTTTCGCCAACTCATTCTGCAACCGCCCAATGCGCAACCCACTTCGAATACGCGCCTGCAAATCGTCCGGATCAAAAGGTTTGAGAATATAATCATTCGCCCCCGCATCAAGCCCCACCACCCGATCTTCCATATTCGACTGTGCCGTCAACATAAAAACCGGCGTGCGCACATGCTGTTCAGATTCCCGCAGTTTCTTCACCGCCTCAATCCCATTCATCACCGGCATCTGCACATCCAACAAAATCAAATCTGGATTTTCTGCATCTGCCTGCGCAAGCGCCTCAACACCATTTGAAGCACTCACAATGTCGTAGTCATCCATCAACTCCTGTTCCAACAAATCGAGATTCATCGGTTCATCATCCACAATCAATATCTTCACTCGCTCAGACATAATAATCACCTGGGAAATAGGTTTTCGTTTTGACGTTCTTTTCGACTTTTCGCTCTTAATCCTTCGCCATTGACCTTGCCTTTGATCCTTGCCTTTGATCCTTCGCCTTTGATCCTTGCCTTTGATCCTTCGCCTTTGATTCTTCGCCTTTGATCTTCCGCCTCTGCCTTTACCCCTTCCTTCAGGAAGGGGCCAGGGGTAGGTGCCTTTGACTTACCCCTTCAGGGGCAAACGCTGTTATGCCTCTCCAACCAACTCCGCAATCTTCTCCAGCAACACATCTTCATCAATAGGTTTCGTCAAATAGGCATTACACCCCGCGTCCATCGCCCGTGCCTCATCACCCGACATCGCCTGTGCCGTTACCGCAATAATAGGCACGTGTTCAATCCCTTCAGAAGTACGAACCGCCGCCGCAACTTCCCACCCATTCATCTCTGGCATCAACATATCCAACAAAATCAAATCGGGTTTCTCAGCCCGAGCGGCCTCCAACCCTTTGCGCCCATTGCTCGCCTCAATCACCTCATAATCTTCTTCGAGAATTTGAGACAACAAATCGAGGTTAAAAGGTTCGTCATCCACAATCAAAATACGCTTCATGTAAAGCTCCCTGGATATGAATTACTTCGTTAACAAACGAAGTAGGTATAACGAATCTACAAAACCATATGCAAGCCCCGTACCACCATGCAAAAAGCAACTCCAACTTATTATAAATCCCTCATCGATCTGAATCAAACTGCCCAAACGCACCGGCGTGCCCGAAGGTGTATACACCAAAATTTCGCGAATATTTTCCACATCGTGAAATGCATCGGGATTACCCCGCAATGTGATGGGCACTTCATCGCCCCCACTGCGATACAACGAAACCGATTTGCCCCCCACCAATGTTTCTACAGTTTCAGCTACAGAACGCACCGACAAACCCAATCGGGCAGCCCGTTCTCGATCAATTTGTATACGGTATTCTGGGTTGCGGATATCCAAGCTTGTGTTTGCATCCAGCACGCCATTAATGCTATTCAGCTTATCTTCCAATACCGTCACATGTTTTTGAATCTCGTTTAAATCTTTGCCGCGCACCTGAAGGACCACCGTCTTGCCCCCACTACTTCGGCTAAAAATACCCATCTGAGAAATACCAATACGCACCCCCGGAATGTCTTTAACCAAATTGCGCATTTTGGCAATCACAGGTTTCAAATTAGACTTGTATTCATCTTTGCAAACCAAAAAGACCAGGTTAAACAATCCCGAAATAACAAACAGGTTTTTCCTTTCTTCAATCGCCATAAAACGCGATTCAACTTGTCGCATTAAATAGTTGGCCTGATCTACATTGCTGCCCGGTGGCAATCGCATGCCCCCCCGAATCGTATTCATACTGCCAATGGGCAAATATTCTGCCGGTGGCAACAGGTTCATACTCGCCCCGAACAAACCCAAAATAACCAGTACAAAAACAACCTTTCGCCCCACACCCTTGAACAACCAACGCACAGACCCCAGAAAAAACCGACTCACAATCCCACCCAGCCAAGTAAACGTTAACACATCCAACACACGGTGATGTTGTCCCTCGCGTTTCTGCACACCACCCAACCACTTTGATGCCAGCATGGGAATCAAAGTAATCGACACCACCAACGACATCACAATTGCAAACGAAATGGAAAGTGCAATGTCGCGGAACAATTGACCCACTTCTTCTTTCACAAAAATGATCGGCAAAAACACAGCCAGCGTGGTCAGCGTAGACGCCAAAATGGCGCCCCACACTTGCTCGGCACCCATAAATGCCGCCCGTTCTTTTTTTTCACCCATTTCGGCATGGCGATAAATATTTTCCAACACCACAATCGCATTGTCAACCACCATGCCAACAGCAAAAGCCAACCCAGCCAATGTGATAATGTTGAGCGAAGATCCCACACTTTGCAAAAAGATAAACGTGGCAACCAAAGACACCGGAATCGCAAATGAAATAATGGCCGTGCTCACAAAATTGCGTAAAAATAACAACAAAATCACACACGCCAACACACCCCCTATTTGCAAATTTGACACCACCTGATCAATCGAATCCCAAATATAATCGCTCTCATCAATGGCCTTAACCAGCGCGATATTTTTTAACGCCATCTCTTCATTCAAACCTTCCAACACCCCATCAACCCCCTCCATCACCTGAATCGTATTGGCCCCACTGCGCTTGACAATGGCCAGTACAACCGCCGGTTGGCCCGACTCGCGCACAGTTGTTCGCAACTCTACAAAACTGTCATCAATCCTTGCTATATCACGCAAATACACAGGCCCCGTAGGCCGTTGATCCACAATCACATTTTCCAAATCTTCAAGGCGTTCAAATTGTCCCAAAGTGCGCACCATCACCCGCCGTTTGCCCTCATCGATATACCCCCCACGTGCATTGCGATTTTCATTGCCAATGGCCGTGCGAATTTGAGCAATAGAAATGCCGCGCGACGTCATGGCCTCATAATCCAAAACCACCTGAATCTCTCGCTCGCGCCCCCCATAAATTTGCACGCGTCCTACCCCTTCCAAACGCTCGATCATGGGCACGATCATATCTTCTGCAACCTCATACAGCGTATTCACCCCCACCACGGGACTACGCACAGCAATATAACTGATCGCCCGTTCATCGGATGTGGCAGCCGTAATAATGGGAGACTCTGTATCTTCGGGCAAATTGCGCACCTGATTCAGCTTCTTCAACACATCCAACCCCGCCAAATCTTTGTTCACGCCCCATTCAAATTCCAAGAAAATGCGCGAACTGCCCGTTTGCGACCGCGAGGTAATCCGCGTCAAATTTTGCACCGTATTCAACCGCTGCTCAATAGGCGTTGTCACCTGGGTCTCAATCTCTGGCGGCGCTACCCCCGGATAATCCACCTGCACCGAAATCTGCGGACGATCAATCGTAGGCCGCATCTGAATAGGCATTCGACTCAACGACAACACCCCAAAAATCACCACCAACAAAACCACCACCACAATCGACGTCGGCCGCCGAATC
>JABIFK010000423.1 GCA_018650745.1 Candidatus Latescibacterota bacterium
ATCAAAGCCATTCTCGAAGCTGCTGGCGTCGAAATGAACGATGCCGTGCGCGCTGTCGTCTATCTCACCGACCTTTCAGCCTTTCAAGAAATGAATGAAATATACGCTGAATATTTCACCGTCGATCCACCAGGACGCACCACTGTTGAAGTGTCATCTCTGCCAGCAGGTGCACACATAGAAATTGAAGTGACCGCCTTAGCATCATAAAACCAAAACAGCTTTCGGCTTTATAACTTTTGAAACAGAAACACATTCCGATGCGGTGATTGCATTTGCCAACCACAGTGCTCTGCTATCCACACCATTGTTTTTTGATGATAGAAACACACATGCGTAGGATCACGCGCATAGCTCCAATCTGCAAGGGTGCACGCCTCAGACCAGACCTCTGTCATCACCGCGAGCCATCCGCCCGGGCGAAGCAAATGATCCAACCGATCAAGCTCTTCATCGGGATAAAAGAAATGCTCAACTGTTTCCGTACAGGTAATAAAATCATAAGATCGTCGAAGAACAGATTTCTCAGGAACAAATGCAGGATCGTAATTGGTCGTTGGAAATCCTTTTTCTTCGAGGAGCAAGGAAAGCGTTGGCCCAGGGCCACACCCATAGTCCAAACCCATTGCGCCCAATTGAAGCACATTTGCAAGCGGATCGGCAACGCGGCTTAAAAAATCACGATACCCTATGTCTGTCGGATCATTCTCATGGGCTTCATAGCGTGCAATCTCATCTCTATAATCGAGCCGTTGTTCAGGATTCAAAAACACCAATTTGCAGACATCACACCCAAAATAATCTCGCTGATGTGCCTGCTCAAACGAATGTACGTCTATTGATTTACATAATGGACAAGACAATGGTTTTGGCGATTGAGACATAAAACCCTTTTTATTAAAACGATGGAGAAACCCGCGACCACGCCTCAAACCCACCGTCTAAACTATACGTCGCTTTAAAACCTTTGTTGTGAAAATAGTCCGCTGCCCCTTGACTCATGTTGCCGTGATAACAACACACAATCAATGGCAGTGATTTATCGGCTTGTTCCAAAAACTCTTCTATGTTTTGATCGCCTACAAGTTTAGAATCTGGAATATGCCCTGCCTGATAAGACATCGCATCTCGAATATCTATCACTTGGGCCAGATGCTCACCAATCAATTCCTGAGCCTCCAAAACATCAATCCTTTTATAACTCATCGTGTTATACCTTATTGAGCTGTGCTTCAATTTGCGCAACAATTGCCTCTGGTTCATCTCCAATGCCCACAGTCAAAGCATCTGTTGGCTCTTCAAGTGTCTCAAATTGAGATTCTAACATACGCGCACCCATATAGTGATCTTCTCGGCTGGCCATGCGCTCATAAATAGTATCATAATCTCCCTTCAGATAAACCACACAACACCCATCCACACCATCAGCCAACAAATCCCGATAGGCCTGCTTTAAAGCAGAACATGCCAAAATTGCATAATTTTTCGTCTGGCTGGCTTCCTTGAGCATCCCATTGAGACGGAGCAACCACGGTTTACGATCCTCATCATTTAGAGGCTGCCCACTGGCCATCTTATCTATATTTTCTTGAGGATGAAAATCATCGGCATCGTGATATGAATAACCTAACTTTTCGGCGAGCAACATACCCACAGTGCTCTTACCCGAACCGCTTACACCCATTACAATAATAACCATAAGTGTCCCAATCTCAAAAGTTACGATATATCTTTTGACATCTCATATTCAACCAAATTTGGATCATTTGGATAAGGTTCTGTTCGTCCAGTCTTTGCAAACCCAATCCGTTGATAAAACGCAATTGCCAAATCATTATTGTTCGTCACCTGCAAAAACAGTCTACCAACAGATTGTGCTTTTGCCCAACCTGTTATAGCTTGAACCAACTGTTGTCCCACACCCACGCAACGATGTGTCGGCGCGACCCACATCGATACCAACGTTACGCGTGGCCCCTCTTCTAGGTTTAAAAAACCACCAATAATCCCACAAGCCTCCTGACCATCCATTGCAAGATACGTGACCCGATCAGGTTGCAGCGTTGCGCGCACAATCCACATTTCATCAGTAAACAGAGCCTCTCTTGCATGCGTAGACCCAAATGCACTGGGTGTGTCTTGCAATGCCCGCAAACGAACATCCTTTAAAGTCAGAGCTTTTTGCGGTGTTATAGGCTCTATCGTTATCATATTAAAATACCAAATCGGACGGTACTATGAGTACCGTCCGATTTTACCTATTAATCCTTACTTCTTTGCGCGACGAGTTTTCTTCGCTTTCTTTGTCTTTTTAGCTTTCTTAGCAACCGTGCCTTTTACCGATTTATTGCCCGATTGCAACTTTGCTGCTTGGCTGGCTGAGCCAATATACATGTTGTTATACGCATCTTCCGATGATTTAAACGCCCCATCATAATCTTTACCGTGCCAATTCACATTTGTTTCCATCGGATTAGGATTGCCGGTTTCTTTTTTGCGCTTCTCTATCCAAGCATTCATACGTCCACGCAACAGTTCAACCATATCGGGTTCTTTGTCCGCAAGGTTTTTCGTTTCACCCGGATCTTGAATCAAATTATACAACTCAACCTCGGGTTTGAAGTGGAAATCTGGCTCCAACGCCACGATGAGTTTCCACTCTGGTGTACGCCAACCGTGTTTGCGCATCCAAGTACATTCTGTAATATAAAACTCGGATTCATTTGTCAGGCGTGTACCACGAACCATTGGCAGCAAATTTTTGCCGTCAAACTTGGTCTTTGTTTTAACACCCAACAAATCCAAAACAGTCGGCACCAAATCTTTATGCTGATTATAACCCGACACACGTTTGCCTTCGGGCAACTTACCCGGCAATCGCATCATGAGAGGCACTTTTAATGTGCATTCATAAATACCGTGGTGATCAAAATAACAATCGTGTTCGTCTAATGTTTCTCCATGATCCCCATTCAAAACCACCAAGGTGTCGTCGCGTAAACCCAGCTCGTCAACACGTGTCAAGACCCGTTGAATACACGCATCCATATAAGCCACAGCGCCATCATACTGAGCCGTCACATGATCGGCATCTGTAATACCAGGTGGCATCCAACTCAAGTGAAAATCGCGAAAAGGTTTAAACGCTTTCACGGGTTCCATCGATGTCTTTGAGGGATCACATGGGTCTTTGCTGTAAAACATGGTGTCGTAAGGTGCGGGTGGTAAATAAGGCGCATGAGGATCCATATGCCGCAAAAACAAACAAAATGGCTTATCGCTCGATGCCAACCGCTCCAATTCAGGCAGAGTCACATCATTCAAAAACTCAGCTTTGCGCAAAGGCCGTTCGTCATAACTACCCCACGAAGAATAATTCAAATAGGTATCAAACCCACGCGAACTCGGGTTACCAGTAAAACCCACGCAAATGGTCTCATACCCTTCTTTTTTCAACATCTCAGGCAATGTGCTCACTTTCTTCGTCAGCCCACCTTTATGACGCAATGCCACCACTTCAGTCGAAAAACAATCCATTC
Source organism: Candidatus Latescibacterota bacterium (assembly GCA_018650745.1). Classification (GTDB taxonomy): domain Bacteria; phylum Latescibacterota; class UBA2968; order UBA2968; family UBA2968; genus JABIFK01. The sequence continues at coordinate 3,540 of JABIFK010000423.1, forward strand.
CAGTCAACATCGATGCATATGCAGGCGTGGTTGGAATATGTGGGCTAAATGTGTTTTCAAACAACACACCTTCAGATGCAAACTTGTCAACATTAGGCGTGGTTAATCGATCATAACCATAACAGCTCATATGATCTGACCACAAACTATCTACCGCAAACAAAATCAAATTCTTCTTCCGCTTGGCCATACTTCCTCCAGAAATCAAGCAGAGCACAAAGCGCGTGAAACAGAGTATTTAAAATCTTTCCGCTCTGCTTTTATTCGCACTTCATGCTTTGCACCTTTAATAGTTTTAAAACCCACCTGTAATTGCCTTAAATCCTTCACCATATTGTTTCAAAGTACCTTCAGCATCATGATCGCTACCCGGTTTGTGAATCACTTCTACCGAAAAGTAACCGTCAAATCCGGCGTCGTTTAACAACCCCAATGGTGTGGCATGATCAATCACACCCTCTCCCAAACCAACGGTTGTAATACGACCATTTTCTTCATCATAACGACCATCGTGCGCATGCAAATGTTTGGCCAAATGACCAATGGTTTGCATCGTCTCTTCCGTCTTCTCCATAAAACGTTGCGTATGCATCATATCCCAAAGCACAGCCAAATTGGGATGATTCACTTTTTCTACCACCGCCCGCACCTGAGCAGATACACACCATTCATCGTGCGTTTCCAACAGCACGGTCACGCCACGCTCAGCTGCATGATCCATGACGCGCTTATATGCCTCAGCAGTACGGTGCACCATCCAATAAACCTCACCCTTGCCCCGTGCACCTCCAAATGTGCGAATCACACCGGCACCCAAATCAGCGGCCAAATCGATGGCAGCATTGGCTTCGTCAATATGCCCGTTTAACGCATCAGCATCCTCAGTTGCAAACCGTGCGCCCGTTGCCACACAACAAATTCTCAAATCTGCGTCTTCAAACTTGGCCCGAACAGCATCTCGATCTGCAGGTGCCATATCCAGTTCAATACCAGCAGCATGGCCCCATCCTGCACGCGGCTCTAATCCTTCAAATCCATGTCGTTTCATCCCGTCAATAATCTCACCCACACCCCAATCGGGGCATACACTTGTCATCGTTGCCAAACGGATCATCAGCCTCTCCTTTCAAATACTCAAAATCGTTCGAAAATATCGAACCTAACCTAACGTGATACGCCGTTTACCGCAAGCAGAAAACAGGGTTAAACACATGTTTTTTCTACCTTTTGGTTTGACTGCCTCGCTATCCTGAAGTATTATTCTACGTCTCTTTCTTACACATGTTGGTTTGTTAAAATTTCTGCTACTCAAACACGTACCAACGGTAGCTGTCACCACAAACCCAGCAAGAAGGTGATCTGACGTATCAATTATATTCTTAAACCAAATAACTTATAACTTTGGATTTTTATATGATACCCGACCTTATACCTCTCAATCCTTATTTTCGTGAAACAATTTGGGGTGGGCGCACGCTCGCCAAATATTACAACAAACCCCTTCCCGAAAACCAAAACATTGGTGAATCTTGGGAAGTTTCAGCCTATGAAAACATGGAAAGTACCGTAGCCAGTGGTGCACTTGCAGGCCAAACACTTCTCAACTTGGTACAAACCCACAAAGCCGACATCTTAGGACAAGCGGTTGTCGATCGCTACGGCATCGAATTCCCTCTGCTCATCAAACTTCTCGACGCTCGCGAAGACCTTTCCATTCAAGTCCACCCAGACGACACATATGCCCGCTCAGAAAGCTTAGGCACCTATGGCAAGATGGAAGCGTGGTATGTGCTTCAATCTGATAATGGACGTGTGGCATATGGCCTTCAAAAAGACATCGATAAAAATACCTTTGCATCTGCCATCCACGAAAATCGCGTCAACGATGCCATTCGTTTTTTTAATGTCAAAGCTGGTGATGTTGTCTATGTGCCTCCGGGCACGGTACACGCCCTGTGCGAAAATGTGCTCGTCTACGAAGTACAACAATCCAGCGACCTCACCTTTCGCATTTACGACTACAATCGCCCTGGTGCCGATGGCCACCCTCGCGAACTACATATTGATCGCTCTTTAGACGTCATCACATTTGACACACCCACGCCCGACCCCAAACACTGGACCGATTTTCCAAATGCCACCGACACATACGCCCAACTGGTTCAGTCTGAACACTTCAACCTCGAACGTTTTGCACCAACCTCGCCCATCACACACACCTATCCTTCATTTGCCACCCTCACCCTCATCAACGGCAACGCAACCTTGCAAGGATCAACCAACACCCTCACCGCACAAATAGGCGATACAATCTTTATTCCAGCCAATCGCACCATCACAGTATCATCACAAAACAACGCAGAATATCTCATCTCCTCAGTACCTTAAAGGAACCCTGCAATGTCTACAAATGCCACCGCATCCCCTGCCACAACATTTGAAAACCAAGGGTATTATTTCACCGACCCCGTTCTTCCGCCAGACCTCATTACCCAAACCATAGACCAAATGGATGCCGTCATCGCTGGAGAATATGAAACAGGAACAGAACCCCACAGCCGCCGCTGGAACCCCGGTGATGACCCCAAACAATTGTGCAAAATTGACCAACCCCACCTGTCAGACCACACCATCTACAAAGCCATCAGCCATCCCACCATTGGCCAATGGGCAGCAAAAATCCTAAAAGCCGACTTCGTTCAAGTCTGGGCCGTGCAACTTCTCAACAAACCCCCAGGCGGCAGCACACAAGGCAACATCGGCTGGCACCAAGACATGCAACACTGGAAGACATGGTGGAATGGCGAAGTCTTCACCGCCTGGTTAGCCCTCACCGACATACGCCCCCAAAGTGGCCCCATGCGTTTTGTCCCAGGCTCTCACCAATGGGGCCTAAACGAAAACC
>JABIFK010000715.1 GCA_018650745.1 Candidatus Latescibacterota bacterium
ATTTTGTTTCATGTGTCGTCGCGTTATCGGATGCCTGTGATACCGTTTGTGATGTTGTTTGCCGCTTATGGTGGATGGATGTTGGTGATGTGGATGCGTGCAAAGTCTTGGCGTTCGTTTGGTTTTGCGATGGGGATTTTGTTGGTGTTGTGGACGGGATATCGGGTGGATTTGAACAGGTGGATGGTTGGGAGCAATTTGGGGCAGGATCCGTTTAATTTGGGGACGTCTTATTTGTGGGCGAATGAAAATGGGCGGGCGCTGGCGTTTTTGGAAGAGGCCGAGCGGTACGGTCAAGGTGATGGCGCATTGTATTATAATTTGGGGTTGACGTATGCGCGGTTGGATAAGAAGAGTAAAGCGAAATGGGCGTATGAGGAGGCGTTGGCAAGAGATGTCAATATGGTGACGGCGTATGTGAATTTGGGGAATATTTCGTTTCATGAGGGGGATTATCACAAGGCGATTGGGTTGTATCTGGAGGCGTTAAAGCGGGATGGGCAGGCGTATAATGCGCGGGCGAATATGGGGTGGGCACTTTATAGTGTTGGGCGAGAGAGAGAGGCAAGAGAGGCGTGGGAGACGGTGTTGCGAGTGGTGCCGGGGCATCGGTCGGCGGTTGCGGGGATGGAGCGGATTGGTAGATAAGAGTGGATTGATAAGTTTTGGAAAAAAGTCGAGATCAGAAAAGCAGCTGATCTCGACTTTTTTATTTTACGCAAATCATAACTGGGTTTTGGGTCTCTATGGTTATTGTTTGGGGCGGGATGAACCTTGATCGGGGTAATTGTCAGCTTGCCATTGGATGAGTGCGTTGGCTATGGTTTCGACCATTTCTTGTACGTCGGCGCAGTGGGATTCGATGCTGTCGGGTATGGATTGCAAGAAGGTGCGAATGGTGCCTGCTTGCTCGCTGACATGGCGGTCGCCATAAACGTCGTGCTCGGGTTGGCGTGGGTCAATGAGTACTTTGCGGTTTTGTAGGGGAGGAACGTGGTAGTTGTTGTGGATGGCTTGTTCAATGAGATGGGCTTTGTTTTGGAGGTGTGTGGGCATGGAGGCTTTGTCGTGCATACCAATGCTACGGGTGAAGTCTGGGCGTGTGAAATGTGCGTGGACTTCGATAGATGCGTCGGGTTTTTTGTCGAGCAGATAATTCCAAAGGGTTTCGGTTTCTTTGGAGGCTTCGTGGCCTTCAACGAGGTTGTTGATGCCAAATTTGGGGACTTCACCTACTGCGTTTGTAACGCTGTGTCCTACGGCGAGGCCGTCGGGGTTGGTGATGGGCATGAGACAAAATTGAATGTTGTCGAGCAGATGCTGGGTGCGTGCTGTGGGAAGGGTGAGCCAGTGGGCGACATGTAAAATACCCCAAGAGACGGGTTCGCAAGATTGCATGCTGGCATCGATCAGAAGTTTGATGTCGCGGGGTTCGGATTCGAGAATGGGAATGGCACGGCCCTGGGCACTTTGGCCAATTTCGCGATAGGTCCAGATATTGGAAAGTTCGGTGAGGTGTCTGGTTTTTTGGACTATTTGTTCGGGAGTTTCGTAAGGCGCTGAAGCGACACGCAGAATTTCGTTGGGTTGAATCTCAATGGTTACATCGAGATATTCACGGTTGTGATAATGGGTGTCTTTTTGTGGAAGGGGCATCCAACCGATTGTGTTGCGCCAAATCCACCAAGGGGGGTACATATAACCCGCGCCTTTGGGGCTTAAGAGAAAACGTAGGGTGATTTGTTGTGTGGTATCACCCGTGTTTTGCAGGCGAATGTGTGCCATATATTCTTTGGGTACACCCCGCCCATCAAAAAGCTCGTTTAGGAGATCCTGAAACCACTGGGGAATTTCTTCGGGTTGGTAGGCAATCTCATACATGTTTGTGGATAAGGCGCGTATGTTTCCGGCGCTGCCAGAGATGAAATTGCTGTCGATGATGATATTGGGGTCTGTGAATTTCATAGGCTATTGCTGCTCTATGTCTTTGAGTACGGCGTCTAAAGATGTGGTGTATCCATGGATGTCTGATAACATTGCTATTCGCATTATGAATCCCTTATACATTTTGTGATTGGAGAGGTATGTGATTCATGATAATACTTGTAAAAACAAATACCAAGCTAAGTATTTTATCCTTGGCTGTTTGAAAAGGACCTTTTCTTTTGATGTGCCATTTACTGTTTTAGATGCAGTGAATGGATTTTTAATGCACGAAAAGATGTTAAAAAGACTCTTGGATGAAATCCACGGGTTTTTTTTATTCCTTCAGAACACGTGTGATAAAAAAAAGGATATTTTGAAGGTAGCCTTGTAACCATTTGTGATTGAACTGGGACTTATTTGTGAAGGCCTTCAGATGGGAGTTGTATGATAGCATTGGATTCACTTGTCAGATCTGCCCAACGGGGTGACAAAAGCGCGTTTGGTGTGTTGGTACGCCATTATCAAAATATGGCGTATGGTGTGTCTTATGCGCGGGTAGATGACCCTGATGTGGCACAAGACGTGGCACAAGAAGCGTTTGTGGATGCGTATCTGAGCTTGGATAAATTGCGAGAACCCGCAGCCTTTTCGGGGTGGTTCTACCGCATTTTGGTAAAACATGCCGATCGTGTGTTGCGTGCTCGGCGTGTGATGGTTTCGCCAGATGTATTGCAGACACTGCCGTCTCAGTTGCCAGATCCTTACCTCGTCGCAGAAGCGAATGAGGTGCACGGTGCAGTGGCTGAATTGCCTGAGCGTCACCGATTGGCAGTTGTTTTGTATTATTTGGAAGGGTATTCGCAAAAAGAAGTGGCTGAGTTTTTGGGATTGCCCGTTTCGACCGTTAAAAAACGATTATTTGATGCGCGAAAGCGTTTAAAGGCGAGGATGACCATGGCAGAAGAAACGATTGTGGATGTGTCGAAAGATGATGGTTTCGCCCAAACGATCTCTAATTTGGTCTTCATAAGTTTCACTCATTTTCATCATCTCAATCCCAAGCCGGATGGCTACAGATATCCGTACCCCGATTTTATACAGATCAATTATATGGCGCAGGCTGTGGAGCATTTACCCAATTTAAAACTTCCCGATGATTATGAGATTGAATCTTACTTTCATCCTATAAACGAGGTGCACACACTTATTTCTGATATAGATCTCACCCATTTGCGTGCGGCACTCACTGTTTACAAAGAAAAATCTCACATCAATCCATGATGGAGAGAGATGAAACAATTTTTGGAAGATGAAGGCATCGGATAAAATAGGACGAGTGATTGTTTGCTTTACGCTAAGCGTTCTGCTGGTGAACCTTTTAACTTTTGCCCGTAACGTTCGCAGAAAAAACGGACGCATTCAGGTGCCAAGTCTATAGCTTGTTCGTCATAGTCGCCTGTGTCTGGATTTGGCCAAATTAAAGCATATTCTCCCCTTACAACCTGAAACCGGTCTTTGTCTTTTAACAGTTCGAAGACGCCACCTGGATTTTCATCTAATAACAAGGGTTGAAAGTCCAGATCATAAATTGAAACATCTAACTCTTCTTCAAACCACAGGCGTAAGATGTAATCTGCCAAATACTCAACTTTCAGCAAACCCTTTTCTTCCTGGTTTATCCAATGATCCTCATTTGCTGCTAAAGTTTTCCATTCCTGCCATTTCATTAAGATTACCCCACTATAGAGATAGGTTGACCTTGTTGTGCTTTATGCCATTGTTCAAGCAATTCTTTTTTGTGAACCTCTACCCATACTTCAACTAAGCGTCTTAGAGATGATGGTAATTGTCGCCCCGGTTTAAGCCACGTTTGATTTTGGATCTCAATCCGATAGCTACGAATGTCTCCTTGATATCTCACATGAACATGAGGTGGCGAATGGTCGTTATAGTTCATTAGAATAACCAGTGCGCCTTGTTTAAATGGATGGGAAACGGGAGGCATAAGTTGTTCTTGTTTTGTGTGTCATGATACTGCGTGGTCATTACTTTCAAAAATAGCATTATTGTGTCAGATAAACAAGCTTATGATTGAAGTTTAAAAAAAGTAAGAAAGAAGATGAGAGTGATTTGAGCATCTGAAGAGCCGTCTCTCAGATGCCGGGAGGGCTGATTTTTCGCAAATACCCTTAGTTGGGTACAAGAGATGATGTGGCCTATCAGCGCAAGTGTTTTTATGAAACGGGTAGATGGACTGAATTGGCGCGGAAAATCATGGTTGATTGAATAGTTATCGTGTTCTTTTGTTTATTATATGGGTTTTGTACAAGCGGTTATGAAGACGTTGTCGTAGGTTTGACCGAGGTCGGACGTGTGGTGAATTTGTAGGTTTTGGAAACGGATTTCTTGGCAGAGATGTTCGATTTCTGGTTTTGTGAAGTAGTGCCAATATTGCGGAGCGTCGTTTCCCTCTTTGAGAATGAGATCTCCGTCTTCTAATGTAATGATTTAGTGTTATGATTAAAATTGTTTTTTGTAAACATTGAACTGTTTAAATATCAGGCGTCTGGATTCTTCCAGACGCCTGTTCTATATTGTGCGTCTTATTTAGCGTGCTTCAATAAGCCAATCGCCACTGGCCAGTGGGGTGACACCCGCTGTCTGTGTTTTGAGGTGTTCAATTTCTGATTCGGTGATTGGGCTGAAGTTTTTACCAATTTTGAGGGCCATTTCGAACAGGTCGGGGTCGCCTGGTGGTACGGCGGCAGTAATGGGTTGTGAGAGGGTATAGCGCAGTGCAAGGTCTGCAAGCTCGGGATCATCAACTGGCGCGTACCAACATCGGTTATAGGGGCGGGGTTGGCCTTGTTCAATGCGGCCACGGGCCATTCCTTTGAGGGCCATAATACCCATGTTTTTGGCATTGGCTTTTTCGACAATTTCTGGGCCAAAACCGACTTCGAGGAAATTAACCCAGTTGAGTGGAAAGAGGATGGAATCG
>JABIFK010000569.1 GCA_018650745.1 Candidatus Latescibacterota bacterium
ATCACCCAACAAATCAACCGCTACAATGCCCGAATAAACAACACCATCTACCACTACCTCAGTTGCCTCAACAAAGCACAAGAAAATATCGAAAACTACCACAAACGCCAACTCCTTAGCATAACGCTTTCCCCGACCTACAATTACCTTCCGCCTATCAACTTGGAGCGCAAGGAACAAGATATTCGTGCAGCATTTACACCCTTGCCCGAATTGCCCACAGACCTACCCAAACGACTCAAAAGTTGGCACCAAAAAATATCTCCTCCCATTTGGCAACGCATCTTCCAGCCATAAATCCCCAATTTAAGGCCTTGCACATTCAGATTTACGTGTTATCTTGATTGCGTAAGTAAGTAAACACTTCCTTCCGATTTCTTTCATTGGAGTCTCCTACGTGGCAGAAACCACCGATATCATAGACGACCCTCTCCCTCCAGATATTCGCAACCAACTCACGGATATGCTCCAGCCCAGCGAAACAATCCAATTTTCAACCACTTCAGATATTCGACTCGATGGCACTTTTGGCGAATCTTGGCTTTTGGCCACAGACCTTCAGTTTCTGAGCTTTGGCCTCAATGCCGGTGCCGTCTCCGATATTGTGCAATTACCCATGCAAGAGATAACGGGCATAGAAGTGAAAGACCTCGTGGGCAGTGGTCAACTCAAAGCCCGCACTGCAAACGAGGGGGCTACGCTTGCGCGCTTTAGCAAAGGGCTAAACCCCAAATTTAATGATGTCGCAAAAAAACTAGAGACACTGGTCAAAGAAGCACAACCCGACCTCGAAGATGAAAAAGTGCTTCGCGGCAGACTTGGCCGCACTGCGGCAGGAAAACGGTGTGATGCATGTGGGACCGTCATTCACCACAGAAGCGGTGTATGCCCAAATTGTTTGGAAACGCGCAAACTTCTAACACGCTTGCTCAGTTATGCAAAACCCCATTGGAAATTAGGCGTAATCAGTCTCTTTTTACTCCTAACGGCCACATTTATTGGTCTCCTACCGCCTTTGCTCATGCGCGAATTAATTGACAATGTGCTTGAGCCGGCATCCGACCCCTTTTTTATTAAAGAAGATGGCTACGCACAACTGTACATGCTCGTGGGGATGTTTTTTATGATCAACCTATCCTCAAGTGTTCTCAGTGCCATACGCTCTTACATTCTGTCCAAGTTGGGTCAACACGTCACCTATGACCTGCGCAACCAGGTCTACCAACACCTGCACCGACACTCACTCAGTTTTTATAACGAACGTGAAACTGGGCGCATCATGGCCAGCATCACCCAAGATGTTGGGCGTCTCCAAGATTTCATCAGTGATGGCCTCCAAGAAGTCATCCGTGATATTTTGACCATTGTGATCATTTGTGTCATCCTATTTTCGATGAACCCCAAACTTGCAGCGCTCACTCTTCTGTCAACCCCTCTACTCGTTTACACAACCCTCAAATTCAGTGAACGTTTCCACAGTACCTATCGTGGGCTGTGGCGACGTTGGGCAGGCATCAGCGCCCTCTTGGCCGACACCATTCCTGGGGTACGTGTGGTCAAAGCATTTACACAAGAAGACCGTGAGGTAGAAAAATTCGAAACCCGTAGCAAAGAGTTGCTTGAGGGTGAAGTTCGTGTGGCAGGCATCCGCAGTGTTTTTAGCCCAATTATGGCCTTCATCACGTCCATCAGCACACTTGTCATTTGGTTTGTTGGCGGAGGATCAGTCATTGAGCAAACATTGACGTTGGGCAATTTCGTTGCATTCACGCAATACATGTACCGCTACTACGGTCCAGTCCAAAGTTTGTGTCGGCTCAACCATCGATTCCAGCGTGCAAGCACCTCGGCAGAACGCGTTTTTGAAGTACTCGACACCCAACCCGATGTCATCGACCAACCCAACGTGATCAAGCTTCCACGAATCGAAGGAAAAGTAGAATTCCAAGATGTCACTTTTTCATATGAACCCGGCAAACCCGTCTTGCAAGACCTTTCCTTCACCATTGAAGCAGGTGAAATGATCGGTCTGGCCGGTCACTCTGGTGCTGGCAAAAGCACATTGATCAATCTCATTTGCCGTTTCTACGACATCGAATCGGGCAAAATCCTCATAGACGGTCACGACTTACAAGACGTCTCACTCAAATCTTTGCGCGATCAAATTGGCGTCGTGTTGCAAGACCCATTCCTATTTAATGCGCCTATGGTCGAAAATATCGCCTACGGCAAACCCGACGCGTCTTTGGCCGAAATTGTTGCAGCTGCAAAAACAGCAAATGCGCACGACTTTATTCTGCGTTTGCCCGACGGTTATGACACGCCAGTTGGTGAACGTGGTGTACGCCTCTCTGGTGGCGAGCGTCAGCGCATATCCATTGCCCGTGCCATTCTACGAGATCCGCGCATCCTCATACTCGATGAAGCAACGTCAAGCATGGATACCGAGACAGAGGCACAGATCCAAGAAGCCCTACACCGTCTTATTCAAGGGCGCACAACCTTTGCCATTGCCCACCGTTTATCCACACTCAAACATGCCAATCGCTTGCTGATCATCGAAAATGGTGAACTGGCCGAAATAGGCTCTCATGACGAATTAATTGCCCAAGACGGCATTTACGCCCGTTTGTGCCACATGCAAACCGAACTCTCTCAAATTCGTGCCCTCTAATACTTAACACCCTCTAGGATCTTATGAATCAATTAACCGACCAACTGACTTTTCTCCCTCAAGATGCCAAGTTTTATCTCAATGCGTTTCACGACCTTACACTAGAAACAGCCGATGACCTCTATGAAAATGTAACGGCAGAACGCGCATTCCCGCTCAATGCACCAGACCAATTGATTACCGTGAGAGACAATGAAAAGAATGAAATAGGCCAGATAGAAGATATGCGAAACCTTGACCCAGACAGTTACCGTGTATTGCAAGATGCCCTGGATCAAACCTATTTCTTGCCACAAATCATCAAAATTCATGCATCAGAAACCAAATTCCGCATCCCCAAATGGACAGTTGAAACGGATTTGGGCCCCCGGGAATTCGAAATTCCCAGCACGCGCAGAGATCTGAGAGTGGTTGGCGACGGACGTATTCTATTGCGCGATGCCGATGGTAATCGTTACGAAATACGAGATTACCGCAAACTTGACCCTGACAGTCTGGCCATTGTTGAAACGTTGATCTAAACCCAAAAGCCCAGAGCTTAAATTTGGCCCGTTTACCCATATCGATTCCCCGGAGATTGCTTCGGGAACCTTAGGTCAAACGTTCTCGTCTAATTTACCAGCCCACTATTTTGAACATGAAACGAGCCTAACCCATTGACACAGAAGCTTCTTCATAATATATTTCCAAAACAAGTAAGTAAACACTCTCTTACCCAGCACAAACAGCGGTCACACTTTCGCACGCTCTATATGTAAAGCCATAAGCACAATTTTTGAGTCACACCGCCTCGGGAGATGCCATATATGAAAATGTCCGAATTTGCAGTCAAAAAACCAATTACAACAGTGATGCTCGTCATCAGTGTAATGGTTTTGGGTGCCATTTCGCTCTTTCGTTTGCCATTAGAATACATGCCAAGCATCATCTACCCGGCCATGTATATAAGTGTCAATTACCCGTCATCATCTCCCGAAGAAGTAGAACGGCTCATTGCCCGCCCCATCGAAGAAATGATGGGCACGCTATCAGCCGTCAAAGGCATCAGTTCGACATCTTCAGGTAGCAGTGCACGCATTCGTCTCGAATTTGACATGGGTGCCGATATGGATTTGGTTTCTGTTCACATTCGCGATCGCTTGGACCAAGTGCGCAACCTCTTGCCCGACGATGTAGACAGAATCGAGATTCGACGATGGAATTTCCAAGACTTTCCAATTCTTGAATATTCTCTCACTTGGGCTGGTGAGATTAAAAACGATTTGGTAGATGTATACAACCAAGTCATCTTGCCGCGTATCCAACGTTTAGAAGGTGTTGGAAATGTAACCTTAGAAGGCTTGGATGAAAAAGTTTTGCTTGTCAACGTTGACCAGAATAGACTCGGCTCGCACAATCTAGACTTTCGCACCATCAATCGTGCATTGCGCAACAACAACACCAATCTCTCTGCTGGTTTTGTTTCAGATGGCAACCGTCGTTTGCCCGTGCGTGCCATTGGCGAATTTGAAGAAATGGATCAAATTGCCGATCAGCCCTTGCGGTCCAATATTCAACTTAAAGACATTGCAGATGTCTCTTATGACTATCCCGAAAAGAAGAGTTTTGAGCGTTTAGACGGTCGTGAATCGATCACCCTCGAAATTCAGAAGTCCTCCACGGCAAACATGGTATCCACAGCAAACCTTGTGCGTGCCGAATTAGAGACCATTCTTGATGAGGTCGGACGCGACAAACTTAAAACGCTCATAGTGAGAGACCGTTCCAACGACGTCACAACGGGTATCACCAATTTGGCTCAGTCGGCCATTATGGGCGGCATCTTAGCCGTGGTGGCTATTTTTATTTTCTTACGCAATTTCCGATCAACACTCATCATAGGTTCATCCATTCCCGTATCTGCACTCTGTGTTTTCTTAATCATGTATTTCATGCGCCAGTTCACAGGTTCCACCATCACCCTCAATCTCATTTCTATGATGGGTCTCATGGTGGCCATTGGGATGCTGGTGGACCCTGCCGTTGTTGCCCTTGAAAACATCTTTCGCAAACGATACGATGAAAAGCTAGATCCCATCACCGCAGCCCTTGAAGGCAGTAACGAGATTGGGGTTCCGGTACTGGCCGCATCACTCACGACCATCTGCGTGTTTGTCCCTATTATCTTTGTTACCGACTCTCGTTCCGCACTCTTTATGCGAGACTTTGCCATTACGGTGGTCATATCCGTTATTGCCTCATTTTTCATTGCTCTGTCCCTCATCCCACTGGCCACATCACGTATCTTTCGCGATGGCTTAGAGCGACTGGACTTTGTCCTAAAAACGGGTGTTGGTCTTGTCGCATTGGGTGGCACATATGCTCTTTTTGCATATACAGATTACACACTTAGTAGCATCTTTGGTAGTGTCGAGCAATTCTTTTTAGCTCTGTTTGGTGTTTCCACAAATATTAAAATTACAATAGCCGTTTTGTTTGCATTCTTAGCCTTTCTGATTGTTCGTTATAGAAAGATTGGCATCAAAGGAACTTACGAACGCCTCATTACCACAACACTGCATTATCGGTGGGCAACATTATCCGCAGCCGTGATCATTCTCTTTGGTGGCAATTACATTTACAGTAAAATTGAGCAACAACCCTATCGATTTCAGCGCTCTGGCCAAGTCGGTATTTCGGTTGAGTTACCAAGAAGTTATGATGTGCACGAAGCTCGGGCCTTGTTTCA
>JABIFK010000882.1 GCA_018650745.1 Candidatus Latescibacterota bacterium
CGAAACGGAATACTGCTTTAACATTCAGGCCGACACACCCCTCTCAACCGATCAACAAGACCACCTTGCATGGCTGTTGCGTGAAACGTTTGAAGCAAAAGCCTTCTCTGATCAAAGCTTTCTAAAAAACACCGGCACCGTGCTCGAAGTGGGCCCACGCATGAACTTCAGCACGGCCTGGTCCACAAATGCCACATCAATTTGCCATGCCTGCGGCTTGACCCAAATCAGCCGCGTTGAACGCTCTCGCCGATACCTCATCACAGGCGACCTCAATCCCGCAGAACAAGAAGCCTTTATAGCAATGGTGCACGACCGTATGACCGAGTGCCCATATCCCGAACCACTCACCACATTTGAAACCGGTGTCGCACCCGAGCCCACATACGAAATCCCACTCATTGAAGAAGGACGCGCGGCACTCGAACGCATCAACCGCGAAATGGGCTTGGCCTTTGATGATTGGGACCTGGATTATTATACAGATCTGTTCCTCGATCAAATCAAACGCAATCCAACAAATGTCGAGTGTTTTGACATTGCCCAATCAAACAGCGAACATTGCCGTCACTGGTTCTTCAGAGGGCGTTTGGTAATTGATGGTCAAGAAATGCCCGACCATCTCATTGCCATGGTTCAAAAGCCACTCAAAGCAAATCCCAACAACAGCACAATCGCCTTCAAAGATAATTCCAGTGCATTACGGGGTTACCCTATTCAAACCATCTTACCCGCACAGCCTGGCAAACCTGGCCCATTTGCCTTACAAAATCGCGATTACGATATCATATTCACAGCCGAAACACACAACTTTCCATCAGGCGTGGCTCCTTTTCCTGGCGCTGAAACCGGTACAGGCGGTCGCATCCGCGACGTACAAGCCACGGGCCGTGGCGCACTCGTAGTTGCAGGCACCTCAGCCTATTGCGTCGGCAATCTCTATATCCCGGGTTACAACTTACCGTGGGAAGACCCAAGTTTCAAATACCCCGAAAATCTCGCAACACCTTTGCAAATTGAAATTGACGCCAGCAACGGCGCTTCCGATTACGGCAACAAATTTGGCGAACCCATGATACAAGGTTACACGCGCTCATTCGGTATGCGTTTGTCCAGTGGGGAACGCAGAGAATACATCAAACCCATTATGTTCAGTGCGGGCATCGGCCAAATGGACGCTCGCCACACCGAAAAAGAAAAACCAAAACCCAAAATGCTCGTCACCAAAATCGGTGGCCCAGCATATCGCATTGGCATGGGCGGCGGCGCTGCCTCAAGTATGGTGCAAGGTGAAAACGAAGCGGAACTCGACTTTAATGCTGTGCAACGCGGCGATGCCGAAATGGAACAAAAACTCAACCGCGTCATTCGCGCCTGTGTTGAATTGGGTGACAAAAATCCCGTGGTCAGTATTCACGATCAAGGTGCTGGCGGCAATTGCAATGTACTCAAGGAAATTGTCGAACCAGAAGGCGCACGCATCGATATCCGTTCCGCCATTGTTGGCGATAACACCCTGTCAGTTCTTGAAGTTTGGGGTGCGGAATTCCAAGAAAACAGCGCCTTACTCGTTCGCCCCGAACATGCCGACTTGTTCGACGCACTCTGCAAACGCGAAAAAATGCTCTATGCGTTTATGGGCGAAGTCACCGGTGATGGCAAGGTCGTTGTCTACGACAGTGAAACAGACACCACCCCCGTCGATTTGGATCTCGATAAGGTGTTGGGCGACATGCCCCAAAAGACATTTACATTCGACCGGTTCCCCATAAAAACCGAAGCCCTGTCCTTACCAGAAAACCTCACAGTATCAGAGGCGCTTGACCGGGTATTGAGGTTGGTATCCGTTGGTTCGAAACGCTTTCTCACAAACAAAGTAGACCGAAGTGTGACTGGGCTTATTGCACAACAACAATGCGTAGGCCCACTCCAACTGCCCGCAGCCGATGTCGCCGTCATAGCCCAGAGCCACTTTTCAAACACAGGTGCCGCAACAGCCATTGGAGAACAGCCCATCAAGGGTCTGATAGACCCTGCCGCAATGGCCCGTCTCTGCGTCGGTGAAATGCTCACCAACATTACGTGGGCAAGTATCAGCGCCGTAGAAGACATCAAATGCTCAGGCAACTGGATGTGGGCAGCCAAACTCCCAGGAGAAGGCGCAGCCCTTTACGATGCAGCAGAAGCCCTTGTAGACATATTGCTTGACTTGGGCGTCGCCATCGATGGTGGCAAGGACAGCTTGTCAATGGCAGCCATAGCACCAGGTGAGAATGGCGAAGATGAAACAGTAAAGACACCCGGCACCTTAGTCGTATCGGGTTATGTGACGTGTCCTGATATCAACAAAACAGTTACCCCCGATCTCAAGCATCCCAATTCGGGCAAACTCTTCTATATCGATTTGGGCAACAACAACCATCGCTTGGGCGGATCATCTCTGGCCCATGTCTATCAGCAACTCGGCGACACGCCACCCGATGTAGATGATGCCGCACAACTTAAACGCGCCATAGAAGCCTTACAAATCTGTATTGCAAACAGTTGGATTTCCGCAGGGCACGATCGAAGCGATGGCGGATTGATTACAACC
>JABIFK010000333.1 GCA_018650745.1 Candidatus Latescibacterota bacterium
AAAACGGGGTGACAAAATTGGCGAAATGGGCGACACTGGGCGTGCTACCGCAACGCACGTTCATTATACGGTTATCAGAAACAATCGCGCCGTTCAA
This sequence comes from Candidatus Latescibacterota bacterium, assembly GCA_018650745.1. Lineage (GTDB taxonomy): Bacteria > Latescibacterota > UBA2968 > UBA2968 > UBA2968 > JABIFK01. Next base: position 98 of record JABIFK010000333.1, read on the forward strand.
CCATTTGATTACATTTTTGACGAAAAGAACCGATCGTCTACTTATTAGCTACAATGGGTTACAGAAACAAAAGGGGCTGAGATCAAAATGATCTCAGCCCCTTTTGTTTTAACAGTGGATCACAAAACCCTATTTCCGTGTTTTGATGAGTAAAAACAAACCCACCACACCAAACATGATGTTCGCCCCCCAAGCCCCCCATACCGGGTCTATGATTCCATTCCAACCCATCACGCGCCCCGCCTGAATGCAGCTATAAAAAGCAAAACATGTGAACAAACACACCCCCACCTGCAAGGCTCTTCCCGACCGACGCATGCGTGAAGCCAAAGGCAAGCCAAACAGGCCTATTACAAAATTGGAAAAGGGAAAAGCCAGACGCATTTGCTGCGCTACCCGTTCGCGGAAGGCTTGGTCACCATTGCGTTCCTTTCGGTGTATAAAATCAGAAAGTTCTGCAAATGTCATGTGTTGCTCTGGGCGATAGTGACGCGAGAAGTCTTCAGGTACCAATGTAATGTTGGCAACAACCCGTTCAGAAAAAGGCAAAAAGACTTCACCCCCATCCGTAAAAACACGCCGTTCTCCATCTACAAACGTCCACTGTCCATCTTTCCAAATGGCTTCCTCTGCCCGAATGCGCTCTGCCAAACCATTCTCAAATCGATCCAACACAACACCCCGCCCACGCATGTCATCCACAACAAATTCACGCATTGCAAAAATCCATCCCCCCTCATCGCGCACCACCAATTCCCGTCGGACGCCACGTGGCCCCACCAAAGATCGTCTGGGTTGTTCAATTTGTGCACGTCGCTCCGTTGCGACAGGGACAACTCTATCTGCCCAAATCATTGCCAACATACTCACAACGAGTGCCAACAATTGTATGGGAAGCACAACCTGATACAGACTCTTGCCCATCGCTTTCATAGCCAACAATTCACCATTGCGAATTAACCCGCCCATACAAAACAGACCCGCCAGCAACATGGCCATTGGCAAAACAAAAACAACGATGTAAGGAAAATAATAGACGTAGAACATCACAATGACCCCCACGCCAACATCACGATCTAAGAATGCACTGATATGTTCAACCAAATGGATGACCACAGACACAATCACAAATGCGGACACACTCAATGCCAAAGCACCACAAAATTGACCTAATATATACCGATCCAGAATCTTCATGCTTTGATGCTCCTGCCTCGGTCCCTCTCAAAAATCACACGAACAGTCATCCACCCCCCAATGAACAAGGTAACCACATTGGGGGCCCACATGGCCAACCAAGGTTCAACCACCCCCCGGTCGGCCAACTTCTCTCCTGCAATCAAGAATATCCACCACATCAGGAAAAAGCCAATACTCAAACTGGCACCAATTGCTGGGCTACGACCTCGAACTTGGATACCCAACGGTACCCCCACCAAAACAAAAGCAATACACGCTGCTGGAATCGAAAATTTCTTGTGTACTTCAACTTCCAAACGTTGAACTTCTCGAGATTTATGCGCAACAACCCGCATGTTGGCTTGCATACGCCCAATAAGAGCTCTAAAAACGGACACATCAGTATCCTCGAATACGTTTTGCAACAACAAGTGCTCAAAAAGATCTGCTGATCTATGAGATAAATCAGTTAAGCTTGTGCCGATCTCCTCTTTGTTTTTTTCGATCCTTGCTTGCATCATCCCCACACCCATTTCTCGGTCATTTCGATAAGTCGAAGACGACCGAGACATTTGTTCCCCTGCATCTCCCAACTTCAATTGTGCCCACTCAAATACAGTTTCGACCTGAACAGTAGGTTCCTTCTCATCAAATCTCAACAACGAACCACCCAATAGGCTCAAATAGGCACGATCTTCACCGGGATCAAGCACCACTTGCCCAGAATCAGCCAAAATCGTGGTTGGGTAAGGGTCTCCTTCAAAATGGTAAACCTTCACACTTTGCATCATACGCCCACCCGGATCAACACGGTCAAACACTATTCGATACCCCGGAAAGTCGTCAATGACAATACCTGCCATATCCGTAAATGCAACGGAAGGTCTTTTTCGATGAATATCCATGATCAGAAGTCGTGCCCGGTGATTGAATTCTGGCAAAACTCGGTCATTGAACCACAACATAACCAAAGCCAGAATAGCCCCAGCAACAAAAACAGGCCGCACAACTTGAAAAATACTCACACCAAGGGCCCGCATAGCAATGATTTCACCATCAGCACTCAACCGACCAAATGCCATCAAGGTGCTCACCAACACCGCCATGGGCACAGCTAGCGCTACCATCCAAGCCAAATTCAGGAAAAACAATTCCAAAACAATTGGGACAGGAATGCCTTTACCTAAGACCTTATCCAGCGTTTCCAAAATGAGGTCTACGATCAACAAAAAAATAATAACAGCAAAACCGAACACAAATGGCGTGACGTGTTCTTTGAGTACATACCTTGATAAAACCATACGGAACCTTTTATTTAAAAATCAGTTCAAAAGACACACAAAATTATTGCAAACATGGAGGTTTGTCAAAGTCCAAGAAACGCCAAATCAGAACCATTGCCCAACAGAATTTCCCTTGATCTTTAGTGCGGCTTGTGGTATTATTATCGCGCTATGCACGCCCTCTCCAACTATTTGTTCAATCGCAACTTATATCAATTCACAGCCCCACGCCAACGTTTTTTTTACATCCAATCTTTAAGACTATTTTCATGACGATTCACTCATCGATTTCCAACCTTCCCTTCCGGCTATTCACAGTCTACCAGTTCCTCCTATTGATGTGTTTTTGCACACCAAGCCAAGCCAAACCACAACTGAACATAGAACTGGTGCCCAAAGCCTCCCCCTTTTCAACCACAGCAACCCGCCAAGCAACTTATTTTGCACGCAGACGAGAGCTTGTCCCGCTTAAGGCAGAGTTGATCGAAACCCAGGACGGGCATAAACTACTTTTGTATAGAGATTTAGGGGGCAAACCTTATGGGTTGCCCGCAATCATGTCTTTACAAGACTTTGCCAGTCATCGCTTTAAGACCGAATCCAAACACATCGTCCAAGAGCAAGTTGGCAAAAAGATTGAGATAGATTCCGAAAGTGCCGGATTGCTCAATGTTGATATTCCCATTCGGGTTCCACGTGGTTTGAGTGCCATTACTGGCGAAGGGGAGACCAACCTTACGATTACAGGACGAAGACGCATTGAGTTGTCCGGTCTGAGCCAATATACACTGGGCCAAGCCCAATCGGCGGCCACCCGCTCGTCCCGCTTTCCAACCATTAACTTTGAGCAAGAATCACAACTCACAGTAGAAGGCACCATCGGAGACAGGCTCACACTGTCTCTCGAACAAAACAGTGGAAGTGCCGTTGACTTAAGTGAATCCCTTCGCCTTCAATACCGGGGTGAAGAAGACGGCATCATTGATATTGTTGAAGCGGGGAATACCTCGTTGTCTCTACCAGGAACCCGACTCATTGGCTTTAGCGCCCAGGGCCGGGGCGGGTTATTTGGGATCAAAGCCCGTGGCAAAGTCGGTGCCTTAAACTTCACACTGGTCACCTCTCAAGACAAGTCGTCAAGCAATCGAAAATCATTTGAAGGCCAATCTGAAGCGGTTGCCTACTCTATAGAAGATTACCGGTATCTAGAAGATCAATACTTCTTTCTCGACGAAGTTTACCGCGAAAATTTTCGAAACGGTTTCCCGCCCTCAGATGGAGACCGTGTAAATGTGCAAACTGTTCGGGTGTTCCTAAACGACTTTAATTTGCAAAATGACCTCGAAGATTCAGCGATCCCAGGCGTTGCTTATGCATTCTGGGAAAATGGTTCTCCCAATGTTGCCACCTCTTCACTATCTGATAAAGGCATTGAAGAGGGCTCCTTTCACGAACTCTCGCCCAACGATTTCACAATTTTCCCCGAAGGATATTTGGTTTACGAAAACGGTCGCGTCAACCCTGGCTTCACACTTGCCGTGGCTTACCAAACCAACGACGGCCGAAATTCTGGTGACATCCAGTTTATTTCTGATCCCAACTCAAGCAACCGTATTCAGTTGAAGCTTATCAAGGCCAAACAACAACGTCCCACCGACCCAACTTATAAATTGTCGTGGCGAAACGTTTACAGCTTGGGTGGCCGACAAATCCCCCAAACTGGACTTGCAGTAGGCATTTTCAGAGAAGCCCCAGGTGAAGAACCCATCGATAACCAAGAAGGCGTACCTTATCTCCAAATTTTCAATCTAGACCGCCACACCAATGGTTCATCAGCATCTTCCTCTCCCGACAACATCATCGACATCGATGGTGGCAATAATATTCCGGGTCTGCAACTCCAGCGTGGGCATCTCATTTTTCCGTTCCTCGAACCCTTTGGTGAATCAGGATTTGGGGCGCCCGATTTAGACGAAGATAAGCGTGTCCCCCGTATTTATTCAGAGACAAATCGAGCCAACAGAGCCGAAGCAAGCTTATACACTATTCGCGTGAGGTCGGCCAGCGGGTCTACTGAAATTAACTTGGGTTTCAACATCATTCAAGACAGTGAAATTATCCGCCTCAACAACCGAACTCTTGAACGCGGCAAAGATTACAACATCGACTACAACTTTGGACGCATCACATTTGTTGGTGCTGCCCAAAATGATGTTGCCGACCCCACTGCAGATCTTGACATCAGTTATCAAAATTCTGACTTGTTTGGTTTTGGCCAGTCAAAGAGCTTGCTTGGTGTTCGTTTGGAACGCCCTTTTGATGACCAATACTCTCTTATTGGTATGACCCTACTTTACAGCAACCAAACAACACCCTCTCAGCGTGTTCGCGTGGGCCAAGAACCCGCGCGCACCATCATTTGGGATGCCAATGCACGATTCCGCTTCAAACCGCAAAGCTTAACAAACTGGGTTAATTCTATTCCGTTGGTCAACACCCAAGCACCTTCTACAATAGATCTCGATTTTGAAATTGCACAAAGCTTGCCCAATCCCAATACAAAAAACGTTGCTTACATCGACGACTTTGAGGGCGCAGAAAACAGCCAATCCTTTCAAATTGGCAAAATTATTTGGTCACTTGCGAGTACTCCAACAAGAAACAACGCCGCCATCAACAATGCTGAAAAGGGGCGTTTAACGTGGTATAATCCTATTGAGCGCGACAGAGCATCGCTGACCCAAATTCAACCCAACCGCGATGACATCACCATAGATCAAAACATCGTGGATATCTTGGCTTTGCGTTTTGATCCAGCAAGGGGCAATGTCCCCCCCTATCACGTCAACTTTGATACCAACCGCAACCCTCGCCATTCTTGGGCGGGGATCATGCGTTATCTGAACGGGCAAGACCTTTCTCGTGCCAAATTTCTTGAACTGTGGATCCGTGGGGACAATGGCCAACTCCACATTGACCTCGGTGAAATTTCGGAACGCGTCGACCTACCACTTGATCACCCCACCTTCAACGACCCCAATGATCGAGATCGATATCCAAATGGTTTTCGCACAGAAGACAACCCACTGGGCAATCTGCCCACAGGTGATGATGTGGCCGAAGAAGCCGAAGACATAGGTCTCGACCGTCTAACGGATGCT
>JABIFK010000448.1 GCA_018650745.1 Candidatus Latescibacterota bacterium
GGATTGGGCGTGATCATCAAACGCCTCGAAGAAACCGGCGAACTCGACAACACCCTCATCGTCGTGAGCGGCGACCATGGCATCCCTGGATTTCCACGCGCCAAATGCAACCTCTACGACATTGGATGCGAAGTCGCACTGGCCGCACGCTGGCCACAAAATATCCCTGCAAACCGAGTCGTCCACGACTTTGTCAACATCATGGATCTTGCGCCCACGTTTCTCGATGCAGCCGATGTACAGATCCCAAAAACGATGACTGCCAAAAGCCTAATGCCCGTACTCAAAAGCCAAGATCAGGGCCAAGTTGATCCAGATCGCACCTTTGTTGTCACGGGACGCGAACGTCATGTCTCTTGGTCTCGTGATGATTACTTGCCCTATCCACAACGCGCCATCCGAACCAAAGATTTTATTTACATCCACAACTTTGCTCCCGATCGCTGGCCTGCGGGTGATCCCAAAGGACTCGACGACCCGAACACCGAAGCCCCTTCTTACGAGTCCCTTTCAGAAGACACCTATGTTGCATATCCTGACATGGACGCAAGTCCTACCAAAGCCTGGATGATTCATCACCGTTCAGAAGAAAACGTACAACGCGCCTTTGACCTCGGTTTTGGTTTGCGACCCCAAGAAGAGCTCTACGATTTACACGCCGATCCGCATTACATGAATAACCTCGCCAGCGACCCACAACATGCCAACACAAAAAAAGAACTTGCAGACAAACTCATGCAAGTCCTAAAAGAGCAAGACGACCCACGTGTCGTTGAAGAGCCTTGTCGATTTGAACATGCCCCTTATGCCGGAAAAGTAGAAGAATAACCCCCAATCCCACGAGGAAAACAATGGACAAACAACTCACCTGTGACGACGTGACCGCATTTACAAATGCCTTTGATGCAGATCCAAAAAACCGACTGTCACTCAATGCTGTCACTCAAAGCGACATCGGCACCATTGCACTCAACCGCAACGTGATCAACCGCACCACCCACACCTATTCGCACCTCATTGACACCCCCAAAGCCACCCACCAAAAAAGCACGGGGCGTTGTTGGATGTTTGCTGGGCTCAACACCTTACGCCTGCTCACCCGAAAAAAACTCAACATCGAAGAGTTTGAGTTTTCACAAGCCTATCTCATGTTCTGGGACAAACTCGAAAAAGCCAATTATTTCCTCGAAAACATCATTGCCACACGCAATGAACCCATCAACAGCCGTGTGATCATGTGGCTCTTATCCGATCCCATACCCGACGGTGGACAATGGGACATGTTCATTGATCTCATTGAAAAATACGGCGTGGTTCCCCAAGAGGTCATGCCCGAAACCCACAGCAGCAGCAGTTCACGCTCCATGAATAATTTCATCGTGCTCAAACTTCGTGAAGGTGCAAACCAATTGCGAACCCATCATGAAAATGGCGCATCTGAAGACGAATTGCGTAAAGTTAAAACAGACCTGATGCAAACGGTACACCGGATGCTCTGCATTCACTTGGGCAAACCCCCTACAGAATTTCCATTACAATGGCGTGACAAAGACAAAAAATTTCACCGCGCGGGAACGTTCACACCTCAGACCTTTTACAAAGAATATGTCAACGTCGATCTCAACGATTATGTCTGTCTCATCAATGCCCCGACACAAGACAAACCCTATAACACATTGTATACCGTGCAATACCTTGGCAATGTGATGGGTGGGCATCCTGTGCGTTATCTCAATGTAGACATCAACACGCTCAAAAAAGCCACCGCAGATATGATCAAAGACGACCAAGCCGTTTGGTTCGGCTGCGACGTGGGTAAAATGTTCCAACGTGACAAAGGCATCTTAGATATAGACATCTATGACTACGACCTCGTTTACGACACGACCTTTCCGCTAAACAAAGCAGAACGTTTAGACTACGGCCACTCCCGCATGACCCATGCGATGGTCTTAACAGGTGTGGACATATCTGATGATGGCCAGCCCACAAAATGGCGCGTCGAAAACTCTTGGGGCACCGAACACGGCAATAAAGGATACGAAGCCATGACCGATGCCTGGTTTGACGAATACCTCTACGAAGTCACCGTGCACAAAAAATACCTCAGCGACGATCTCTTAAAGATCCTCGACACGACAGCAACCGTATTGCCTCCTTGGGACCCTATGGGTGCCCTCGCCAAAGCCAATATCTAGGCAGGGTTTACCTTTGACTCTACTTTTACCTTTTTACTTTTAGCCTTTTGCCTTTCCCAAGGAGCCTTAATGTCCAATCTCCAAGACAAAGTCGCCCTCGTCACAGGCAGTGGCCGTGGTATAGGCAAAGCCATTGCCATTGCCTATGCAAAAGCGGGCGCACATTTGGCACTCTCTGCCCGCACGGAAGATCAGCTCAACGAAACGGCCAAAAGCATCCAAGCCCTTGCGCAAAAAATCATCGTCATTCCCGCCGATGTCACCAATCAAGCCCAAGTCAAAGAAATGGCAAACAAAGTGCGTGAAGAATTTGGGCGTCTCGACATCTTGGTGAACAACGCAGGTGGCGGCATTGAACGCAGCCTCATCCTTGAAAGCGACCCAGACCTGTGGGTCAAAGATGTCACGGTCAATTGCACCAGTGCTTATCTTGTCACACATGCATTCCTACCACTCATGATAGAATCGGGCGGCGGCAAGATCATCAATATCGGTTCAGGTATGGGCCATCGTCCAGGCCCCAATTCATCTGCTTACCACGTCGGCAAAGCAGGCATGTGGATGTTCACACAATGCCTATCAGAAGAAGTATGGGAATATGGCATTGACGTCAACGAACTCATCCCTGGCCCCGTAGCAACCGACCTCACACAAGGTCGAATGGCAGTTGGTGGCCCTCCCCCATTCGCGCCCAGTGAATATGTCAAAACGCCCGAAGAGGTCACGCCACTCGCTCTTTGGTTGGCCACCCAACCAAAAGGCGGCCCCACAGGCCAATCATTCAGTCTCACAAGACGCCCCATTTAAAATATTTGTACAAGGTGATATTATGCGATTACAAAACAAAGTGATTGTCGTGACAGGCAGCGCATCGGGCATCGGCCAAGCGGCAGCTATCAGCTCTGCCCAAGACGGTGCAAAAGTAGCCGTCGTAGATTTGAATCAGGAAGGCATTGACAACACAGTAGAAGCCATTCAAAATGCAGGCGGTCAAGCACAAGGGTTTTGTGTAGACATTCAAGAAGAAGACCAAGTGCGTGCATTATTTGACAAAATAGAAGATGCCTTTGACCACATTGATGGCCTTATTCATGCCGCTGGCATTTTAGAAGGGGCTTTAACCCCTGTCGATAATTTTGACGAGTTAACTTGGGACCGTGTGATCGACATCAATCTCAAAGGCAGTTTCCTTGTCTCTAAATATGCCGTCCCCCTCATCGAAAAAACAGAACACGGTGTTATCGTTCTCATCTCATCTGTTGCCGGTGTCAAAGGAGGCAGTTCGTCTGTTGCTTATGGATCAAGCAAAGGCGGCGTACATGGCCTTTCTCTCGTATTGGCTTCCCAACTTGCTCCCCGTAATATTCGCGTGCACGCCGTTTGTCCCGGTGGCATTGAAACACCGCTTAAAATGCGCGTGGTAGAAAAACAAGCCAATGCCACGAACCGTTCAGTAGATCAATTGGCATCTGGTTTGGGAAACCCCGAAGGCATGGGCAAAGTGTTGTCCTTTTTGGTCTCAGACGATGCTGATTATATGCGCGGTACCATTTTTACACGGTAAACAAACAACCGCGAACTACCATACAAATATCTTTGCTTAACCCATAGTCCACAGGGTAAGAATGGAGACGTAAATCATGCGTTTAGGCATTGTTGGCATGCTACCGGGAGACTTTCGCACCCATACAGACGAACACTTTGAAGCCATTCATCAGTTGGGATTTACAGGTGCTGGCTTCCATTTCCCAGGTCATCTTTGTGAAGAAATCACCCCCTCCGATATCCAAGCATGCACATCACGTTTTTCCAAGCACAATATTGACCTTGTCCAGTTTGCCATCACCTACCCCGAATGCCTTTTCCATCCAGACCCAACCATTCGCCAAACCGTCATAGATAAAATAGAAAAGGGCACACAAATCGCTGCCGACTTGTCTGCCCCATATTGTCTTATTCGCCCAGGCAGTCTCAACCCTGCCGGAAGTTGGACACCCCACCGTGACAATCACACGCCACAAGCGTGGGATCAACTCATAGAAACACTCCAACACATCATACCCATTTTAGAAAAAAACGGCGCCACTGCCATTATGGAAACGCACCTCGTTTCCATTTTGAGAAATCCCGAAGCCTGTCGCCAAATGATAGAAATGCTCAATTCTCCCAATCTGCGCCTGGTCATGGATTACGTCAACCATTTCGAAACCTTACAACACGTCTACCACAGTCAAGAACGCTTGGATCATATTTTTGACGTGATGGGGCCTTATTCTCCCATTCTTCACATTAAAGATATCACCCTTGGCAAAGGCTTAGTCCTACACATCGAAGAAACCATACCCGACAATGGCGAACTGGACCTTGAACACTGTTTCCAGAAATTCCAGAATCAGTTTCCCAATGCATATGGGCTCATCGAACACTTACCCATCGATCA
>JABIFK010000361.1 GCA_018650745.1 Candidatus Latescibacterota bacterium
AAGCAAATCAAATGCTTGTTGTATAGAATCCATTGTGGGCACATTCTGAGATGCGCGGTCTACACAGGTCTTTGCGTAGGGTTTGCTGTATTCCCATATGGAACGAGGATGTGTGGGATGTGTATCGGTTTTGGTATTTAGGAATGTATGTGCAACTTGGTGATCTGGACACACTTTGGCAACCGCTGATGCGCCAAGTTCAGTTGAGCCTCCTGCGCCAAGTTCTACCCAATTGAGGTCGGTTGGAATTTCCCAAGTCCAATGTTGCGCATCTCTACGCAGAACGCCCTCTTCTATATGGCGGATTTGTCCATCCGGCGTGCGGACAGTTAACCAAGGGATGGATTGGAATAGGGGGGCCGTGCTCCAAATATCTACTTGGTTGGCTGTGCGATAGATTTCTATATCTAGGCGGGGTGGTGAATTGACTGAAAGATAACGGTAAATCGCTTCACTTGGCCCCGCATATTGCCACGGTACATCTGGATATTTTGAAGCAATATGATGAATGCGATCCAAAAATTCATGAATACGGTCTGCAATATCTCGATAATCATGATCAAAGCAAGAGAGAATGGCGGTTTGACCTGCATGAGCCTGTTTGAATGCCGCTTCGATATCATTATCTGCAAAGATGGATACATTGGTGACCAAGTCAAGGCACCGGGCCATACGACGTTTACCCGCGCCTGTTTGGCGAAAATCTTCAGTGTCTGGATGATATAATTTCCATTCGTTGATGCCCGTGCTCCAATCAACAAGACTAGGTAGTGATAAGGGCGCTCGGTTGGAATAGTCGAAGGGAAACCAATTGTCTACCCAGCGTGAAGATACCGGGTCCATAATGGTGCCACCTGCTCGGTAGCAAGTGGGGAACCAATCACGTTCTAATATTTGGCGGGAGATAATTTGCTCAAATTCTTGGCATACTGTCCAATCTAACCCCCACTCGTTGCCAATGCCACTTGCCGGCGGATGATGATAGTGCCAGCAATGTTCGTCACCGTATTGATTGAGTAACGTTTCCCAGCGAGCAATATAGTGATCACGGATTTTATGATATCCCATGTCCCGACCACGCGGATTGGTTTTAAAACCTGTCCAAGTTAAGAAAAACCAGCCAATCTTGAAATTCGAACCATCTGTATCGAGGTATTTATTTCGAAAATTAGATGTAAAGAGCTTATCCATTGCTGCATCAACACGCTCCCAATTGGATAACAATTCGGAGTTGTTTGGGTCATCACACGGTCCTTCTGTGTCCATGCAAAAAACAATTTGAACAGATGATGCCATAATGTCCTCAAATAGAGTGGTACCTAAGTTCTGTTTTGTATCTTAACTTATTAGAGAGCGGTTATCTGATTCACGGTTGGGGTGTGTCGATAGACTTGGTACCTACAGAAATGAGCATGATTTCTTTTGAGAATCGAACATTTTTGAAACGCCTGAAAAATTCTGGTAGCTTGGCCAAGGAATAGGTGATCACTTTTAAAAAAGGAAACTTCCAAACCCAAGGCAATTGGATAAGAGGTTCAACCCGGACATCACCAAAACCATTGATAAGTAAACAATCGAGTAGGCTTTTCCTGGTGAATGGTGTTCTGTGTGTGTATTCACTGTAAAATATTTGATACATCTTTTCCCAATCCGGCGTGCTAAAAACGGCTTTGCCACCTGGTTTAAGAACGCGTAGACATTTTGACAGTAGGATGTCAGGGTTATGCATATGTTCGATGACCGATTTGCAGTATATGAAATCAAATGTTTCATCTGGCCAAGGAAATTCTTCGTTTTCAAAGTCGAAAACTTCAACCGGGTATTCGTTGTTGGCATTTTTTAAGGCTTGCGGTGAAAGGTCGCAACCGGTCACCTCAAACCCTATTTGCATCATGGCACGTGCTTGGTCCCCACGCCCACATCCAACATCTAAAAGTTTACCTGAATGACTTTGAAAGTATCTTTGTGAAATCCTTTGACAAAGTTGGAGTGGATAACCCGTTTGTGGCTTGCGCGTTTCTGAATAGCTCACATCCAAATAGTCTCTTCGTTGTGTGGGGGATTGCATTTCGTCCTTTTCGTCATCTGGGGTCATCAATGGCTCCAATCTATCCATTTATCTTAGATGTTGGGGTGCTATCATTTATTGGGTTTTTGGGCCACAAACATGATGCTTTCTGTAATCAGATCCGACAGGCCAATTTGTGGGTTGGTCTGAAAACATGTCCACTGAATTTGTGGTGTAAGGTCAGCGAGGTTTTGCTCTGTGGTTGGTGTTTCTTGCCAGTATGTGATTTTAAAATTTGCTTGTGCCAATGCGTGTTGCATGCGCGAGATGGGGTAATCTCGGGTGAGGGCTTTAGATAACCACGGTTTGGTATAGTCTGCCTCAAAGGGGCGTTGGTCTTCAATATAATTTACATAGTCGGTGTGCGTCAATTGGCAGTGTCCCCAGGGTGTATCTGGTATACCTAAGGTATGTCCGCCACTGGGACAATAGAAGGGATGGTATTTATGTATGAGGACCCCATTGGGTTTGAGCAAGCGAAACATTTCTGTCAGTGCATTTGGAATGTCTGTTATATGCTCTAAAACGCTTGCAGAATAAATAACATCAAAGGTCTCATCGTCAAAATGTGTGGTTTGTGTTATGTCTCCATGATGAAACGAAACCTGGCTATGGAGATTTTTTTTGATATACTCGGGCAGTGCACCAGCTTCTACCAAACCACCATATTGATTATCTATGCCGCTCACTTGAAACCCAAGTTGTTCAAGTGCAAACAAAGAATATCCACCCGTATCAAATCCAATTTCTAAGACTCTCTGATTCGGTTGAGCCGAAAAGATACCTTGATGTTCTAAGTCCAGAAAGAGATTGCGATGGCTTTGTAAGAAGGTGTTGGTTGTTTTTGCAATTTGTGAATCTGTTGGTTTTAAAATGGGTGTTTGATTGTGGGTCGATTCTGGAATGATGTGAGGTTCTATTCTGGGAATAATGGTTTGGATATAAGCCTGAACCTCATCAATCGATTGTGTGAGTGTACGATGTCCAATGGTGGTATTTAGAATCTCTCGGTCTTCATCTGTGGCCAGGTTTTCAAGATTCAGCAAATGTAACAGATAAAGGCCATTAAAATATGTCCATCCTTTTTTGATACTGTATCGGTAATTTCGATAGACGGCGATTTGACGATTATCGTTGGTTTGGTGATATGTGTCGATTTCACCCAGCGAGCGAGGCGCGTATGTATGTACATAGGAATGCTTTAAGGCCGTGCTTTTTCGCAACGCTCTGAACCATTTTTTGCCGTAATAACGCATGGTTGGAGGTAGCATGCGGGTGAGTGTGGCCAAGGCAAACTCCGTGTTGTTTTCAAGTACATAAGCAAAATATCGTTATCGAACACACGCTTGTGTATCTCTCAGCGTTTTTGAGCGATGCACAGACTAATGCTTTGATTGATATCATCGATGTTGCCGTATACCAGTTGTGTGTTTTTTAAAATGCCTCTAATGCAGTCTTCTCTTGTTTTTAAAGCATTTGGGTGATCTAGACCCTTGCCTTCTGATTTGATGTAGTCAAATACAAATAAACCACCAGGGTTGAGCCTGTCTAATAAGTACTCAGATATAAATATCGGATCGGGTAAATGTTCGAGTACGGTTGTGAGAATAATGACATCAAATGCGTCACTTTTATTCAGTGGATCGGAGAAATTTTGGGTATCTATGGTTAAAAAATCCACCTCTGCATCGTCTCTATAGCGGTATTTGGCATAATGAAAAGGGTAATTTGGAATATCTCCGAGGACCCATTGGCAATTTTGATGAGAAAAATATTCTCTATAACAGGCATAATAAGGTGCCAACGAGCACCCATATTCGAGTATGCGTGCACCGTTTGGCATTTTTTTAAAGGGTGCCAAGTTTACAATCGGGTGTATTGCAAGGTTTCTAACACTATGTAAAGTCGCATAAATATGACTTGGATGTTGCCAGTTGGCCAAGTGCTGTGTGGCATCTTGCCAGTCTAATTGCGAGGTTTGTTGTTGCCGTTTGCGGTAATCGTGAAGCAACATAAAAAAATCGAGGGTATTCCAAAAAGGGCGGCCATTTAATATTTGGGCCCAATAATGTGTAAAATCGTTGAGCCATTTTTTTCGAATGCCATTGACTACCAACAATTCGTGAATGCCAAGCTTTATGCAAAGCCGGGTAAAAAAGAGTTTTATAAAGTTGCGTAGTTTAGACTGTTTGATGCTGTTGCGTTTTCTGGGCAAATGCTCAAAAATGCGATGACTCTTTGATATATCGATTTGCATATCATCAAAGTAGTTGCCGCCTTCTAAGTGGGATGCCATAAACTGTTGATCTGAAACGGTCATAATGATCTTCCAATATCCATTGCCAAGAGATATTGATCAACAACCTCATCAAGTGTTGAGAGTGTTATTTGGGCTTGGCGATTTTGATATTCATCCGCAAGACGTTGAAGTAGGCTGGGTATTTCTGCTTTGTCCGTAAAACCAAAACCGGCCTGGTTAACAATTTCTGCATTTCCCCCGCTTTGCACATAAATAGCGGGCAGCCCAACGGACAAGGCTTCGATGAGCGCATTTGAGCAGGATTCGTGGAGACTTGCAGTGATGTAGATATCGTGCTGCTGAAGCAGTGTTGCTAACTCTTGTGATGGCACTGCTGGTAGGCTTTTAATGTTTTGAAATTCAAATTGAGTTCGACCGACAAACGTAAATTCAAACCGGTCCCAGTCGAGCTGTGTGTCGAGCCATTTGTAGACTGGGCCACCTTTGTTTGGATGATCAGACCAGCTGGTCGCGATCAGTTTGATTTTTCTATTTGGATCAAATGGCAAAGTTTTTCTGGCGAAAATCCTGTGATCAGCAGCGTTTAATACGACAGTTGGGTTCTTAAATTTGAAACCCAAATCCAAATTGGCTTGTAAGCTATAATGAGATTGAAAAATGGTTGCGTCGGCAAACTCTTGGTTCAATTGGGCTACCTGTTCGTCTATGGTATGATCGGTGCCACGGTAGGTACCTACTGGTCCATCTACGCGGTGGACAATG
>JABIFK010000275.1 GCA_018650745.1 Candidatus Latescibacterota bacterium
CCTCACAGGCAGTTACGACATTGAACGCGGTCACCCAATGGAACGTTGTGAAGTTGCAGGCACAGGTGGGCGTTTCGTCTTAGAAGATATGTGGCACGAACTCACACTCTATCCGGCGGGTAACCTTGAAAAAACGGTATACACCGATCCAGCATTTGGTGGGTTCGGAGATTTCATCGACACGTTCAGAGATCGAATTGGCACATTCTTAAAACAAGTCTCCGACGGTGTACCACCCGATGAACTACACGGCTCAGCCGAAGAAGGATTAGCCGCTCAAAAAGTAATTGCGGCGGCCATTGAATCTCTCGACAATGAAACTGTCGTTTACGTGAAATGATGTTATGGAAAAAGTGAATATTGGCGTTCTCAGCCACGCCCACGGACACATCAATACCTATTGCCAAGAAATGATGCATTTTGAAGACGTAGACCTTATTGCCACGTGGGACGACAACGAAGAGCGAGGTCGCACCAACGCGCAAAAATTCGGCCTCGATTTCTGCACCACGCCCGAAGAAGTCGTCAACAATGATCATATCGATACGGTCTTAATAGGTGTTGAAACCAATCGTCACGCTGACTTTGTCGAACTGGCCGCTGAAGCAGGGAAAAACATACTGCTCCAAAAGCCAATGGCCACCACACTGGCAGACTGTGATCGCATCACAAAAATCATAAATGAGACGGGTGTCAAATTCAGCTTGGCCTTTCAAATGCGCCAAGACCCAGTCAACCGCAAGATAAAAGAGCTTGTAGAGCAAAATGTCCTTGGAAAGATCGCGGTCGTCCGTCGCCGTCACTGCATTCCCGTCTTGCTCAACCCAACGTTTGTCAACGGCCCATCAAAATGGCACATTGATCCCGTAGCCAACATCGGCATGTTTTTTGACGATGCCACACACGCCGCCGACTGGTTTTATTGGATCTTTGGCAAACCGGTTTCTGTCATGGCCGAAATCGACAACATTGTCACAGATATTGCACCAGACGACAATGGCGTGGCACTCTATCGCTTTGAAAATGGCTTGATCGGCACACTCTTCAACGGCTCAACCACGCTCTTTGGCGTCAACACCACAGAAATCTATGGTGACAACGGCACACTCATCCAAGACTTCGGCGATTCCCCATCCACTTCAGCACCCCGCCAAGAAGGTGCAATCCCACTGAAGTATATTCAAAAAGGCGATGAAAGCTGGACAGATTTTGCAATGGACATTCCCAACGCACAAGGTGAACGAATTGCAGCTATCCCACGCCCCTTCGTCAATTATATCCGCAGCTTAACAGAAGAACGTGTTTCACCAGAGGAAGGCCGTGTGTCTGTCGAAATGGTGCTGGCCGCTTACGAATCTGCCAAAACTGGAAAACGTGTTAAAATCTAAAAAGGTTTCCAAATGAAAATCACCCATATCAACACCCTCTGCCTCTCCCGAGCCCACGACCCAGAACATCAATGGGTCACCTCAAAGTTTCGATCCATCAAGGCGGACTGCGCCATTGTGATTATTGAAACCGACGGCAACCTTCAAGGCATTGGCGAAGCATGTGCCTACGGCGTGCCACCAGACATAAAAAAACGCGTGGCAGAACTTGAAAAAACCCTCATAGGAAAAGATCCCTCAGATCCTGCAATTGTGCCTAAAATGACGGGGGGGCCCCGCTCCGAAGACATTGCACTCGCAGGTGTAGACTGTGCGTTGTGGGATTTGCGCGGAAAAATTGAAAACAAAAAAGTCAGCGAGTTACTGACTGACAATCCGTTGGATAAAGTACGCCTGTACGCTTCCAGTGGGTGTATGTACGACTGGGACAACGACCCAGAGCAATTGGTTCGCGAAGCAATCGGTTATGCCGACGACGGTCTCACTGCCATGAAAATGCGCCTCGGTACACACTGGGGCTGGAGCAACATCACCCCCGAAAAGTTCATAGTTCTCGCCCAAAAAGTCACCGACGCAGTGGGTGACCGAATGGAGTTGATGCTCGACGGCAACTGTCGACTGACCGAAGAAGAAGCCCTGCCCATCGCAAAAGCACTGGACGAAATGGGTTGGACCTGGTTCGAAGAACCGATTCAACGTGACCCAGACGCCTACGCAAGACTCAATGCCGCCGTCAAAATGCCCATTACGGGTGGCGAACCCTTTACCACAGTGGAGCAATTCGAACCCTATTTCGACAAAGACGCCTTTGCCATTGCCCAACCCGATGCAGGCGTGTGTGGCATTACTGAATGTTTCAAAATTGCCCAACGGGCCCACGAATTGGGTGTCGATTTATGCCCCCACTCGTGGCACAACGGTCTGATGGCCATGGCAAACGGCCATCTCGTTGCTGCCCTTCCAAACCCACGCGTATTAGAACTCTGTATGATCCAGGGCCCCCTCCAATGGGATATCCTCAAAGAAAAACCCGCCATTGTAGACGGGTATCTCATTTTCCCTGACGCACCTGGTCTAGGTGTAGAACTCGCAGACAATCTTGAAGAAAAATTCCCATACATTGACGGAAACTACGCAACTCAAGTAGAACGCTAAAGTCTCTCAATTGAACAATGGCGCGCGACACATCGCCCAGGTTGCCCGAAAACCATTGACGCCTAACACCCAAACAGTAACCCCGCTCGAAGAAGCCACAGAACATCGGCAAGATGATGTAATCACGCTCATCAAAGAATTGATGTAAAGCCTCTTTAGATAAAATCCCTATAAATTAAAAAATAGGCGGGCGCGCAAAATGATCTGCTTTTGCTTACAAACAGATGTCACAAAGAGCTACAACACAACGTTGTAACCCCTTTAGCCAATGCAACAAGCCTCAAGACCCACGCAAATTTTCCCATTAATGCCCAACCACACCGCGCTTTCCATTTTATCATTTGCCAGTTTTAACAAAATTCCATTCCTTAATAGTGCCAGTAATTGAATGACGCACTCTGGAGTACCTGCACACAAGTGCCCAATTCAAGAGACTGAAATTTCAAATAGTGCCCTATCCAAAGACTGATTTCACAAAGGGATACATACCAAATGAGCATGAAAAGCACCTTGTCGGGCTATCCAGAATGGTTGCCTGAAGATCGAATCGTAGAACAAAATATCATCAAGACCATTCAAGAAAAATTCGAACTCTACGGTTTTGCGCCAGTAGAAACCCGTTCGGTAGAACCCCTCAATGTCATTCTATCCAAAGGTGAAACCGACAAAGAGATCTACACCCTGCGCCGCCTGCAAGCCACCGAAGATGAAGGCAACAAGGGCGTTGGACTTCACTTTGATCTCACAGTGCCCTTCGCCCGATACGTCATTGAAAATCGAAACGCGCTGACGTTCCCTTTTAGAAGATATCAGATCCAAAAAGCTTGGCGTGGCGAAAGACCCGGAATGGGTCGCTTTCGGGAATTCTTACAAGCCGACATCGACATCGTCGACACGCGCGACTTGACCATTCACAGTGATATTGAAATTGTGCAGGTCATGGATGATATCTTAAGCAGCCTGCCCATTCCCAAAACCCAACTGCACGTCAATAACAGAAAGCTCCTTGAAGGTTTTTATCGCGCATTGGGCATTGAAAAAACCACTGAAGTTTTGCGAATCGTCGATAAAATGGACAAGATTGGTACCGAAAAAGTGCGTCTATTTCTCGTCGAGGACCTGTCCATTGACGCAGAGGTTGCTGAAAAGTGTTTGCGCTTAGGTACCATACGCACCAGTGACCCAGCAGAACTCCGCCAGGCAGTTGAAGCGCTTGGTCTGGAACACCCCCTACTCGAAGAAGGCATCTCGGAACTTTGCGCTGTCCTTGAAAAAGCACCTGCTACAGACACAAGCAACATCCTTGCAGATCTCAGCATCGCCCGCGGGTTCGATTATTACACCGGCACCGTATGCGAAGTCAAATTCTTAGATTTCCCAAAATATCCAACCATTGCAGCAGGGGGCCGCTACGACAACTTGGTCTCAGATGGCAAAACCGTTCTGCCGGGCATGGGCATGTCTATTGGCATTACGCGCATATTGGGCGTCGTCTTACACGAAGGACTTCTAACAAGCTCTCGCAAAGTCCCTTCGGTCGTCATGGTGGCATTGGTTTCGGAAGAAAGCCGAGACCAATCCGAAAAAATCGCACGCGCACTTAGAAGCCGAGGCATTCCCTGCGAGACCTTTCCTCACGCACTCAAATATGGCAGACAAATCGGCTACGCCGACAACAAAGGCATCCCATTCGTCTGGTTCCCAAACGAATCGGGTGAAGGCTACGGCGAAGTGCGCGACTTGAGAACCAGAGATCAAATTGCCGCAGACCCAGCAGAATGGGCACCATCAAAAGAAGACATGGAAATCCAAACAGTCTGGAACCAAGAACAGATGGACGCCCTCTTAGCCAACAAGAACTACGTCAACAAAGGGTAAAACACCGGTCTTAGACAGCGTTCAAAAACACGCGATATCTCACCAGAAATGCCAATACCCCGACGGTCAAATTCCTTCTACGACCTCGGGGTATTCTGCAAAAGAGACTCAGCCGACCTCATCAGAGAAGTGCGTGAAGAAACAGGGTTCGAAACAAAAGCATCAAAGCTGGTCCGTGTGTCATCCTTTATAGGGCATGATGCGGAATATGGGACCCACCTCTTTTTTTGTCTAAAATCGTAGGTGGGCAAGTTGAGACCAGCGACAAAACAGATGAGCTGGTATTTTTCAAAGAAGATAAAATCGCTGCCTTAACACCTTGGGGACCAACGACAGAACAGGTTTTTCGGCTCTTTGCCCACCATAGAGCCCCGTCTCTACCAACAGAATTTGGTGTTCACGCTTGGATCTGACACGCCCCTGCTAAACGCCCTGTACTTTTCAGGATAACAAAGAGGTCCTCATGTCTCAAATCGTCGTCGAAAACTTGATCAAAACCTTCCAAATCGCCCAACGTCGACCCGGTTTATGGGGTGCACTTACAGGCGTGGTTCACAGAACTTACAGAACGATTTCAGCCCTCGACGGCGTATCGTTTAGCATAGAACCTGGTGAATTGGTGGGTTATATTGGCCCCAATGGCGCAGGAAAGTCTACGACGGTCAAAGTCCTCTCTGGCATATTGGTCCCCGATTCAGGCCGTTGCGAAATCTTAGGCCGCACACCTTGGCAAGATCGCATTGCCCACGTCGCACAAATTGGTGTGGTCTTTGGCCAGCGCACCCAACTGTGGTGGGATCTGCCCGTCATCGAATCTTTCGATCTCTTGCGAGATATCTACCGCGTGCCACAAGATCAATACGTCAACTCCCGGGATGAACTCATTCCCCTACTCGATCTCGCACCTCTACTCGACGTGCCCGTGCGCCAACTCAGCCTCGGTCAACGAATGCGTTGCGACTTGGCCGCCTCGCTTATTCATGCCCCACCTATTCTCTTTCTCGACGAACCCACCATTGGCCTCGATGCGGTCTCGAAATTGGCCGTGCGTGACTTTATCAAAAAACTCAACAAAGAACGTAACGTTACCGTCATTCTCACCACCCATGACATGGACGACATCGAAGCCCTCTGTACGCGCGTCATGGTCATCGGACAAGGCACAATCCTCTCTGACGGCACACTTGAAGACTTACGATCAAATGTCACCCGAGAACGCAGACTCATCGTCGACTTAGAATCTATTAGCGAAATCTCCGACCCCGATGCCCAAGTCCTCACAGCCGAAGGGCATCGCGTGCAACTTACATTTGACCCCGAACGCATTGCCACCGCCGACCTCATCGCCCGAATTACAGCGAATCACCCCGTGCGCGATCTCTTTGTCGAAAACACGCCTATCGAAGAAATCATCTCACGGCTTTACAAAGAACAGCACATTCAAAACAATGGATGATCACTGCGTCCCTTGCGCCAATAGAATTCAGCAATAAACCCAAATACTCAAAGGTCTATCCATGCCCACAACCCATCCCCTCAAACCCTACATCGCCGTCCTAAGCGCCCGCTTCC
>JABIFK010000620.1 GCA_018650745.1 Candidatus Latescibacterota bacterium
CAAAGGACCACTCACTTTTTCCATTTGCTACCACAATAAACTGTTTGATTCCCAAATCCGTGGGCTTTAGTAACCTTTTTCCTCTCAGACCTCAAGTGAATCTCCTTGTTTGCAAAGGGAAAACAATTAGCGCTATCAATTAATGTTTCTTTTGCAGATTCAGAAACGCTTCTTGAAAAGTAACCTATCAATTTTTCTTCAACATCCTCAATTTTTGCCTGCGCAATCAGAAAGTCAAACGTCTTTTCCACTTTCAAATCAGATTGAATCTGATCCAATTGTCCAGAACGACCCAACATTTCTCGCAATCGTGGGCCTTCAATATTATGCCGCGCAGACATCGTTTCCAAGTGTTTATCCACGTCTTCTTCTGTCACTTCAACATTTTCCTGCTCACCAATGGAATCAAGCAACAAATAACGTTTCACACCACGCTCGGCATGTTCTCGCCCATCTGCACGAATGGCATCTTCGTCAATATCGTGATCATGACCTTGGTGTTCACGCTTATACGATTCAACAGCACCGTCCAAATACGTTTCAACCATACTGTCAGGCACTTCAAACTCATTCTTTTCAATGAGTGTATCCACAATATTTTCTTCGACACGACGACGAGCTGCTTGATCAGATTGGGTTTGTATGTCTTCACGGATACGATTCTTGAGATCTTCCAACGTCTCAAAATCACCCGCGTCTTTGGCCAACTCATCATCCAACTCAGGCAAAGTGCGCTTTTGCACCGACTTTACCGCCACACGGAAGGTTACTTCCTCTTCCTTGGGTTCTTGGTCTTCACCTTCGTGGTCATGATCGTGTGCTTCACTTTGCACAGGACGCTTAAGTTTCAACTCACGAACCTCATCAGCAGCGACACCATCTAACTGCTCAGCCACTTCGGTCGGTTTATCGTCTTCATCTTTCATAAGACGAATGCGTTGATCTTCTTGGCGTGTGCCTGGCACGGGTTCACCAGCTTCATCCAACTCTTCAACGTCGGCCAAAATAACATCGTCAATCTCGGCACCCCGCTCCACGATTTCTTCAACCGCATTTTGCTCTCTCATATAATTGAGCTGTGCATCAACTTGCTCATCATTCATAGGGAGCACTGGGCGTGTGACTTCTAACCCACTATAATGCTCTGCCTGAATTTCTGGGCGCACATCTACCGATGCTTTGACAACAAGCGGCTTACCTTCATCATAATCAATATCTTCAATATCGGCCTGCGAAACAGGCTGGATACCCTCGGCTTCGCTGGCTTCGCGGTAGAGCTCTTCAACCATCTCTTGCACCACTTCACCGCGAATGGCAGGGCCAAATTGTTTTTTGACCACAGAAAGGGGAACTTTGCCTTTGCGAAAGCCCGGCAAATTAAGGGTTTTGCTGTACTTCCGATAAGCAACGTCGAGCCGTTTTTCCACATCTTCGGCTGGGGCTTCAATCTCAAGGGTTCGACGCCAAGTCCCAGACTCTGTTACCTGCACCTTCATCGTGTTGGATTATCCTTTGTGACGACATGAAACATGTCAGGGGAGTTTATGAATCGGTGGACACGCTCGGCAGCCTTCAAAAGCAACATGCTCTTGAGGCCTTACGTGACCCAACGTGCAATGATACATAAATGATAAGTATTTGTCAATGATCACGATGGATCAATAATTCAGTCACAAGTCTCAGGTCCCAAGGTCTCAGGTCAGAATCAAAAAAACCTGTGACCTACACCCTTTTTATTGTCGTTTGCTCACTTTAGAAACCTTCAAATTGGCATATTCTGCAATCAAGGGCGCCATCTGACGAAATCCGATTTTCCCGCCCCCAAGTAAAGGACCATAGGTTGTACCATCATCTACCCAACGAAAAATGGGAAAATCACGCACATAAAATGCCACTTCGGCCCCACATTTAACCAATGTAATGGGATAGGGCGGCAATGCATCATCTACAGATGGCAAAGGGTCAGCGCCTTGAGCGACCATATGAAACCCACAGCTTTTGCGTAAATTGCACACATGAAAAGCCCGTTCACCTAGATGTTTGCGCCGAAAATAAGACACATGGAGCGCGTTTATGTCACTGCTGTGATATTGCCCATATTGCCCAGCACGGGGCGCCAAAGAGGGGTCAAAAAGATCTTGGCCCTGATCACCCGTTGCAGAAAAGAACAAAATACACAACCCTGGTTCGCGTATCGGCCAAAAATCCCACGTCACCGCAATGTCCGACGGGAAGTCTTCGGGACACCAAAATACAAAATTTGCTGCCTGTCCTTCTTCAGGATCACGACAATTTTCCATCCGCATCCGACCCTGCGGAAACGTCACTGCCGCATCGCCTTCCATCCGAAAACCGTCGACATCTGCTTCTGACGCCAACGGATTGTCATAAAGCACCTCACCAAATTCAAAATCGTCCATTAAACACTCCCTTAATATGCAAAACAGTCACAAGTCACTGATTTTGACTTAAGACTTGCAGACATGTGACCTGATTTAAACATGGCCCAAAACCTTCAAATACGCCTTCACTGTATTTTCCAACCCCATAAAAATCGCATCGGCTATCAATGCGTGTCCAATCGACACTTCCAACACACCCGGAATGCTCACAAATTCACCCAAATTGTCCAAATTCAAATCATGCCCAGCATTCACGCCCAACCCCAAATCTTGAGCCGCTTTGCCAGAATCTGAAAATGTTCGAAAAACAGGCCCAACATTCCGCTCATCAAACGCGGCAGCATAAGGCTCTGTATAAAGTTCAACCCGATCAGCCCCAATCTCTTTGGCCAAGGCCATATCCTCTGCAACAGGATCCATAAACAGAGACACACGAATGCCCAAATCTTTCAACTCAGCAATCAAAGGTTTGAGCCGCTCGCCCTCTTTGCGTAAATCCCACCCATGATCCGACGTAGACTGATTGGGGTCATCGGGCACCAAAGTACA
>JABIFK010000901.1 GCA_018650745.1 Candidatus Latescibacterota bacterium
AGTTCCTTGAACAAATTATGCCCAATCAAGTCGAGTACGAGCCCACTCCCGAAGAACACCGGAAATGGGCTGAAATTCGTAGGCTTCAACGCATTGCCAGTGGCATACCCACCAAAGCTGACAATTTTCGCAAAACAAAAGGGCTCTTATCGGTAGCTATTATTCTTGCTATTTTATTTTATACTTACACTTGGAATGCCAAATACAGCAAACCCGCTCAAGCTGTTCGCATAAAGTCTGATGTCACCTTTGAAGAACTCAATGCCCTTTTTGGCCCCGCAAGCCCGCTGCCTCCATCATTGCAAGAAGAATTATTTGATAGGCATCAAGGCAAACGTGTGACCTGGAAAGGAAAGTTAAGCTATGTGAACAAGGGTGAGGGAGATGAATTGTTTATCACCTTACAACATACTTCCCAAATAGCTGCGGCAGGTGTTCAAGTTCGATTTAGAGGTATTAACCGCGCCCAAATCACCGATTTACGTGTAGGGCGTATAATAGAATACACTGGCAAGATAATCAGCTATGATAAGCAAGCACAATTTTTCTTACTTCGTGATGGTACATTGGTGCCGTCCAAGTAACCGAGGAAAAAGGAATCAAGTGGGGCCCGATATGGCGAATAACAACACCGTGGGCATAAAGCCTCCAACGGCCTGCCCAGTTCACAGAAGAGATCTCAACACAACAACGATGAAGCATACAAAAGCCACATATTCTGCCAAAAGTTATATGGAATTGGCCCTGTTTTTATCGATCTCGTTGCATAGCTAACACATAGCAGGATCAAGCATTTGTAGCAAAAATGCTATTGACATTGCACTTATAGTGTTGTATCTTGTGGTATCTATTTGGTAAGCAAATAAAAAACAATGACCAACGCGACCTTTTAGGACGCTCAATCAGAAGGAGTAGAGGATGCGATCAGTCCTGAATTTTTGCCTTATTATGGGATTAACGCTTGTTGTGGCAGGTTGTGCAAAACCTCCGACACAAGAATTAGATGCTGCAAAAGCTGCACTTGATGCTGCAAAAGCAGCTGAAGCAGAAATTTATGCTGCAGATACTTATCGCTCTGCAACCACAGCGATGAACGATGCCAATGCAAAGGTTGAGCAAAAAGATTACGAAGGTGCTAAAGCTTCTGCAATCCAAGCCAAACAAGTTGCAGAGCGCGCAAAATCTGAAGCAGATACCAACAAACGTCAAATTAGAGATGAAGCACAAGCCTTGATTAATCGCGTTTCACCAAGCCTTGCCGACGCCCGGACATCACTCGGCACAGCACCTCGTGGCAAAGGTGCAGATGAAGACTTGGACCAGCTCAACGCCGATTTGAATCAAGCCGAATCCAATTTGAATGATGCTCGTGGAAATTTGAGCAGCGGCAAATACAAAGATGCCTTGGCCCAAGCACGAAGCTCTGAGAGTAAAGTCTCGCAAATTCAAGGCTCAGTACAAACTGCCAATCAAAAGATTGAAGCTTGGAAAGAACAAAACAAACCTTGGTTTAATCGACTCTAATCTTTCCCAAAAATATTTTGATCACAATAGAAAACCGAGAAGAGTATATCTTCTCGGTTTTCCAATTTTTGGTGCATTAGGTATCTCAGATGGCAGTTTTACATTTTATACTTTTTTTGAGTATTCAAAACATTTTCGCCACAGAAATAGTGTCACAAGAAAGTCTACAAGCCGACATTGAGGCAATAGAAAAAGCTCTCTCTAAGCATCGGGAACAAAACCCTTACATAGTGATCGACACCCAGCACAACAAACTCCAAATTTGGCAAAACAATCAGATCGTTCACCAAGCGATTTGCGCTACCGGCAGTGGGAAAGTGCTCCTCCACCCCCAAAAAAGCAATCGATGGCAATTCAATACCCCCCGTGGACTGTGGCACGTACAAAAAAAAGTAACCGATCCTATCTGGGCAAAGCCCCAATGGGCATTTGTTGAAAACGGAACTGAGATTCCAAGACTTCCATGGGAATTCAGACGCCTAGACCCAACAACATTGGGAGCTTATGCCCTTGAATTAGGCGATGGATACGAGATTCATGGCACCTTGTACCCCTCCCTCTTGGGCAAAAATATCACCCATGGCTGCATTCGTCTCAACGATGAAGACTTGGCCCTTACCTACCAGCTCATTGACACCGGCAATCGCGTTTATATCTATTGAGTCATTTATGGTATTCAATATTCTTCTTTTGATTTCTGTTTTTTCAATCAGTGCTGACATCAATACACTTCGGACCAAAAAGGAAGCGCTTCAACTGGAATACAATCTGGTGAAAAATTCACCAACATCCTATTATCTCATCATTGACTTTGCCGCCAAAGAAGCCCACCTTAAAGCAGATGCCAACCTACTCCGCACCTGCAAAATTATGGATTCGTTTGGCAACATCCCCCCAAGAACACAGAAATTGACCCTTCATAACCACATTCAACCTTACACAACAGAACCCAAGACAGTGTACAGACAAAGAGAGCTTCCACTAGACTTTTCTGAACGACTCACCAACGGTCCGAAAAGTCGTTCACGGTTATACTTTATGCCCTCATTCCTGATTCAATCAGCTGGGCTGCCAACCCCCCGTGATATGCCAGGGATCCAGTTAAGCAAACAAGACACCAAAGCCCTTGCTTCAGCTCTTCCTCCAAATACCATAACGATTGTCATTCCCTCTACCTCCAAAAACCTTGGATTGGCGCAGTGAAAATTTTGACTCTCTTCACTGTTTATGTGATTGCACTTTCATCTACAGCTTGGTCGCAAGACAGTCAGTATGCAGGCGACGCGCTGCAGTTGGGTGCAGGAGCGCGTGCTTTGGGTCTGGGAAGTGCATTTGTGGCAATCAGTGATGATGCGACTGCATTTTTTTGGAATCCTGGGGGCTATGCCATTCTCCCAAAGAGAGAACTTCATGCTCAGCACACAGAACAATTTGGCGGAAGCATTAATCACGATATTATTGCCATTGGTTTCCCTTTAAAAAGGGGGGGCATTGGACTTGGGCTTGTTAGATTGGGAGTCGATGGCATCTCGTTTACCCAACTCGAAAACCCAAACCGCCCATTGGGCCCAGACAACCGCCCCCAGATATCACAAACCGTAGGCACTACGGACAACGTTCTGTATCTGTCTTATGCTCACAAACTGAAACCAGGTTTTTCGCTTGGCATCTCCTCCAAATTCATTCACAGAGCCCTTCATGTGGGTAAGGGTACAGGTTTTGGATTAGATACTGGCATTTTATACCATCCTTCTGGCGCACTTAAATTTGGCGTTGTGATACGAAACATTACCCAAACACGTATCCATTTTGACACCAATACCACAGATGCCATCTCTCCTAGTTTACTTGTAGGGACAAGTTATCTCCATAAGTTTTCACAAAGACACCAAATATTGGGTAGCGCGAGTCTCCATTTGGGCGAGGATACATCTGGTATAGAGAAGAATCAAATATTCAATATGGGCTTAGAATATCAATTCAAACAACGCCTTATGTTTCGCTTAGGCCGTCAGGGAACCCATTTGACTGCTGGAGCGGGCCTGAAACTATCGCGAGCAACCATTGACCTGGCCTTCCTAGAAAACAATCAGCTAAACAACACCTATCGCATATCAACATCCATCTACTTCTAAAGTCAGTGACTATGTCAAATTTAAACTATAAGTCTGGACACATCGCTATAGCAGGACGCCCTAATGTGGGAAAATCCACACTTTTTAACAAATTGGTGGGTGAAAGGCTGTCGATTATTTCACCAAAACCGCAAACGACTCGAAATAATATTTTGGGTATTGTAACTGATGAAAACGCCCAAATGCTCTTCTTAGATACGCCAGGCTTATTGGAAGAAAAATATCGACTTCATGCTTTTATGACTAAGCAAATACGAGAAGCACTTGAAAGTGCTGATATCCTATTAGGAATTGTTGACGCCTCAAACCCTGATGACACGTTTGACGATGAAGTACAGGAAGCCTTCGCAAGGTGGAACATACCTCGTGTCATTGTGCTCAATAAAGTGGACCTATGCTCAGATGAGCGAATCAAAAAACTAGAACATCGGGTGCAGGAAGCCTTGGATCCCCAATTGATACTTGCCGTCTCTGCAACCACAGGCAAAAACCTACCCAATTTGCACAAAGCATTGGTTGATACTTTGCCTTTAGGGCCTCAGTTTTATCCCGAAGACATGTTGGCCGAACAACCAGAACGCTTTTTTGTTGCCGAATTTATCAGGGAAGAGGTTTTCAACCAGTTACACCAGGAACTCCCTTATGCAATAGCAGTAGTCGTTGAAGCCTTTCATGAAGACCGGCCCAAAGTTTATATTCAGGCCAATATTATAGTTGAACGCAACTCACAAAAAGGCATCGTGATTGGCAAGGGCGGACGCTCTCTAAAAGCGATTGGACAGCATGCGAGAAAAAAGGTCGAAGCATTTTTGAATCGCCCAGTGTTCTTGGACCTCCATGTGAAGGTATATGAAAATTGGCGTAAAAAAGATGGTGCATTGCGCGGTTTTGGATACGACATCTAAAACCCAACAATAACAGATAAACCATTCATAGGACTCAAAACTGTTTCTTCACCTTTTAAATGACGCCATAATAAACAAATGAAAACAGCTTTCAAAGTCGGTCTAAGCCTCCTCCTAACAAGTACCTTTTTGTGGATCACATTTCAAAATGTTGACTGGCAAGCCCTCTTTATTACGTTCCAAAACACGGCTCCCGCGGGTATTATAGGCGCTGCGGCAATAACCATTCTATCTTGTTTACCTCGTGCTTGGCGCTGGCGCATCCTTCTTTCATCCGTCTCCAATGAAATTCGCATATGGGCGGCC
>JABIFK010000271.1 GCA_018650745.1 Candidatus Latescibacterota bacterium
AAAAGCAATGGCAATGGGTGCAGATGCTGTCGCGGTAGCCAACTCGGCGTTGCAAGCCATCGGATGCTTGGGTATGCGTGCTTGTGCGAGCAACAATTGTCCGGTGGGCATTGCCACACAAAAGCCAAATTTGCGTTCTCGGTTGTTGGTAGACAAATCGGCAGAGCGGTTGAAGAATTACTTTGAGGCCAGTACTGAGTTAATGAAAATCTTAGCGCGGGCTTGCGGGCATTCTCATTTGAACGAATTCTGTATGAATGATCTCACCACTTGGAACCGTGATATTGCGTATATGACGGGTGTTGCTTATGCAGGTGTAATACCGCTTTAGAGTTTTCTCATTTGACCCGTATTGGAATTGGGGGCTTAAAATGGCTGAAGATAAAAACAAAGTTTGGCATAAGGCGTTGGAGCTCGACGAATTGCCTGAAGGCCGTGTGAAACCAGTGACGTGTGAATGGGTGACGGTGTGTATGGCACATTTTAAGGGGCAGTATAGTGCCTTAGACAATAAGTGCCCGCACCAAGGGGGACCGCTTGGTGAAGGATCAATCGAGAATGGGTGGTTGCGATGCCCGTGGCATGAATGGGATTATGATCCACTAGACTAAGCTTTAAAACCCATGGGTGAAATTGAGGATTTAGAATGATAATTATTTCTGCGATGTCGAAAGATAAATTTATAGGCAGTGGTGATGGCATGCCCTGGAATGTGCCTGAAGAATACGCACAGTTTTTGCGTTTCGTTGATGGGCAAGCTGTGGTGATGGGCCGGAAGTCATTTGAGATTTTTGGGCAAGATATGAAAACGACGGAGAATTTCGTGATTACACGCTCGGCAGACGGGATTGAAGGTGCAACTGTTTGTGGGAGTATTGAAGAAGCTGTAGAAAAAGCAGTAGCAACGGGAAAGACCGTTTTTAGTGCGGGCGGGGGCAGTATTTATGATCAGACCATTCCGTTGGCTGACACGATGTATTTGTCTTTTATCAAGGGCGATTTTACGGGCGATACAAAATTTCCTGAGTTTGATGAAAACGAATGGGATGTTGAAAAACGAGAAGATCACGCTGGATTTGAATTTGTGGTGTATAAACGGAAATAAAATCCCAATGATGAGATTAAAATGGAATTTGACCGGCTCGATTTGAGGTGTTCAACTTGGAGTTGGGCGAAGGGTTGACAGAGTCTTTTGATACCCCGCGCGATGAAGACCCATTTGATGCGTATTGCCATCATCTGATCGTTGATGAGAGAGCCGAACCAGGTTGTGGGGACCTATCGTATGCAGTCATTTGAAATGGCGCAATTTTGCATTGGTTTTTATTCTGCAGAAGAGTATGACTTTTCAGAGTTCCCGAAGCGGTCGTAAGACAGTCTATAGAAGTAGGTCGCGCCTGTTTCGCAAAAAAACATCGTAATTCACGGGTCTTGTTTCTTTTGTGGCGTGGGTTGGCAATATATATGACCCATATGAACAAGCGGTTTCTGTTTGGATGTTGTTCATTGACCCGCCAAGATGAAGTTGAAGGCAATTTAAAGCAGCTCCGACAAAATGGTTATATGCACCCCCCTTTCTGCTAGTCTGTAAAGCCTGACATGGTTTGTGTTGGCGAACCCCCAAAATGTGTTGGACGGATGAAACTGCCGACACTGTTCAAGATTTATTTGGATTATGATGCAAAGGTATGTAGTTTGCCTGCGATAGATCGGCGCTTTAAAACCATCGACTTCTTGGTTATATTGGATGTGAATACTTTAGATCCACGGATTCGTCGATTGTATTTTGGGTAGCGGAATGGAGAATGAAGGTGGACGTAAAATGCATTCTTACTCTCTCTACTGCCTTTCTTTTTTCTAAATGAGTTGCTTATGCGGAAGTTACGAATGCTTCGTAGATTGGTGATGTTTTTTACAGGTATTATTGGTTGTTACTCCTTTGTTGTTGTGGGGCGTGTTGTTTGCAATATGCGGGGTCGCTCGTGGATGAGTTGGCGAAATCGTTGGGTGCGATATTGGGCACGATATTCTATTTGGCTTACTGGGGGGAAGTTGACCGTGATTGGGACACCGCCCAAACCGCCCTTTGTTCTGGTGAGCAATCATTTGACGTATGTCGATGTGCCATCTTTTTTTGCTACAATAGACAGTGTCTTTGTCTCTAAAATGGAAGTAAAGTCTTGGCCGATTTTGGGGCCCATTGTTGCGGGCGTGAATACAATTTTTGTCGATCGTTCGCGACGCAGTGACATTTTGCGTGTTAATGAGCTAATTGCAGAGCAATTGGATGATGAACACGGATTGATTGTTTTTCCTGAAGGAACGAGCACCGAAGGGGCTGAAGTTTTGCCTTTCAAGCCTTCTCTTTTGGCTTTTCCTGCCAGTCAAGGGCTGCCTGTTCATTATGCATCAATCTCCTATCGCACACCACCAGGTGAAATTCCAGCGCATATTTCTATTGGGTGGGCGGTTGATGGCGATCCATTTTTGACACACTTGCTCCGTTTTTTTAGCATCAAGTCTTATGAAGTAGAAGTAAGATATGGCGCAGAACCTGTGTTGGCCTCAGATCGAAAAGTTTTGGCCGAGGAACTTTGGAATCGTATTAATGAAGAGTTTGTTCCCAGTGTGATTAAGGATTCGGAATGTCAGATGTCCCACTCGTAATTATTGACAATATCTATTTTTTAGAACAGGGAAAATCGGTTTTAAGTAAAATGCGCGATGATGCGTACACCTGTACTCAGGTTCCTTTTGAACTGGGGGGCATTGGCCGCCACTTTCGGCACGTTTTAGACCATTATGCCTTGTTTTGGAAAGGGTTTGATGGCGGTGTGATAAATTATGACGACCGGGAGCGAGATATTGAGATAGAACACAAGCGGCGGCATGCCGTGTTGCTGTTTGAGACGATAAAACACGATTTGAGCAATTGGGCCCAAACGCAACCTAATTTGGACCGTACGTTGCGGGTTTGGCACAATGGCACGTGGTGCCAATCGAGTGTGGGGCGTGAGTTACAGCATTTGATCAATCACACGGTGCATCACTATGCTTTTGTGGCGCTTATTTTGGGCGTGTTAGATGAAGATGTTGAGGATGGGTTTGGCGTGGCACCTTCAACTTTGGCCGCGCAAATGGCACCATGAAAGACTCACTTTTGAGTGGGTCTTTTTTTTAGGGTTGGCAGTTTGGGTGTCTTCTTTTACTTTTGTGTTAATTGAAGATTTTGTCCATTTGTTTTGAGGAGCCTATTTCGTGGCAGAAGAAGCAGTTTTTCCGGTAATGATTGAGATTCCCAAAGGGAGTCGCAATAAATACGAATACGATAGTGAGCGGCGCGTACTGAAGTTCGATCGTATGTTGTTTTCGTCGATGCATTATCCCAGCGATTACTTTTTTTTTCCCGACACGTTGTCCGAAGATGGCGACCCGTTGGACGCACTGGTTTTGGTTTGGGAGCCGACATTTCCGGGGTGTTTGATCGATGTTAAGCCTATTGGTGTGTTTAAGATGCGAGATGAAAAAGGTCCGGATGAGAAGATCTTGTGTGTACCCATATCCGACCCCTTGTGGAATCATATTGAAAAATTGGGCGACGTACCGCCCCATTTGCTAAAAGAGATTGAGCATTTTTTTACAGTATATAAAGATCTGGAACGCAAAAAAGTGACGGTTGATGGATGGGAAGGGCGAGCTGAAGCAATGCGGTTGATTGCGGAATCCCAAAAGCGGGTGCGTGAGTACTTTTAAGTGTTCTCCTAAAATCGATTGGAATTGACACCTCATTTAATCTGACGATTGAATGAGGTATTTTATTGGAGAAAATTACGAATCCAATAAAAAATGTTTTTCGTAAACATTAGTCGATGGGATTTGTTTTTTTTCCTTGCGAAGTGGTTGAGATCTTAGTAAGATCTTAGGTCCTCGTTTTGGTTTGGGTCTTCAACTTAGGGGCAAAATATGTTGGCTGGGTCGTTGAAGGTTTGCACAGCCAAGCCCCGTTATGTTGCCACACCCAATGGCAAAGCCATTTATTTGAGTGAGGGGATTTTGCAGTCGAATGGTTTTACCCCGGCGTCGGAGAATCGATATCGGGCACTTCTGTTTTGGGTGGCGAACATATCAAGCTTTGTGCACCTTTTAAGGGTCACGCTGTCTTAATCTTTCTCAGGAATAGACGGCATATTTCAGCAGAAGATCTAGGAGTCTTTGATGAGCAAATATGTACAGTACTATGGTGTTGATACCCCACCTTCAGAACAGGTGAAACTCAATGCGGGGCCCGTTTCGGTTTTGTTTGAACCCGAGTTGGGTTTTTTGCGGTATATCAAATTGGGTGATCGCGAAATTCTACGGGGTGTGTATGTGGCTGTGCGCGATCACAATTGGGGCACAGTGGCACCCAAAGTTGACAATGTAAATGTTGAATCTTCGGACGATGGGTTTGTATTAACTTTTGATGTGGCATGTGTGGTGCGAGATATCGACTTCTTTTGGCAAGGGCGCATTACGGGCGATGTAAATGGGACGGTTGTCTACAAAATGGATGGGGAGGCGCGTTCCACATTTATGCGCAATCGCATTGGTTTTTGTGTTTTGCACGCACCATCTGAGTGTGCTGGTGATCCTTGTGTGATTGAAAAAGCAGATGGCGGAAAACAGGAGGGGCATTTCCCCAGTGATATTTCACCCCATCAGCCCTTTATGGATATGAAAGCCATTACACACGAAGTGATGCCCGGCGTGAGTGCACGTGTGGCGTTTGAGGGTGATGTATTTGAGATGGAAGATCAACGCAATTGGACAGATGCATCGTATAAGACATATTGTACACCATTGGGATTGCCTTTTCCTGTAGAAGTGAAAAAGGGCGAAAAAATACAACAATCCGTTACGATTTCTCTTGAAGGGGATGTGTCTGGTGTGAAGGGACGTGACGGCGCGGATGCAATTACATTTCAAGCAACGGGCAACGCTGCAGTGTTATTGCCTGAGATTGGTGTGGGGCTGGCAAGTCACGGACAGGTACTGAGTGATGTCGAATTGTCTCGTTTAAGGGTTTTGAATTTGGCGCATTTACGAGTCGATTTACGCCTTTCATCCGAAGGTTGGCGTGGCGCATTAGATCGCGCCATTCAGGAAGCAACGGCGCTAGATTTGAAGTTGGAAATAGCCCTTTATGTGAGTGACAATGCACAAGCAGAGTTGAATGCTCTGGGGGAAGCGTTGTCTGAGACCACGCCAAATGTGGTTCGGTGGTTCATATTTCATGAAGGTGAGAAATCAACATCGGCTGGTTGGGTAACGTTGGCACGTGAGGTTTTGAAAAAATATGATACCCA
>JABIFK010000603.1 GCA_018650745.1 Candidatus Latescibacterota bacterium
ATATAATCGGGTGCCGATGCCAGCGATCGTTGCATCTCCACAACTGGATCGCGCTCGCCCCCGCACCCCCATAACGCCAACAGACCAATTAAAAAAACTGGCCATCTTACACGTGCCATACCCACCTCCAAACAAAGTAAAAAGTAAAAAGTAAAAAGTAAAAAAGTGAAGCAGGCATCCTTAATACATGATCAGACTCAATATGCCAGATTCGCCTTGTTATTGGATTAAAGTTCAGACAAATAAGATTCATCCAATTTTACCCTTTACCCTTTGCCTTTCTCTACCAACCATGTACCCAATGTCCGCGCCCAGGAAACCACGTGGCATCGACGAACGCAGAAATACCAATCATGGCGGCATACCCAATCAAGATACCCAAAAACACGGGGCGAAACTTATTAAACAAACCCATGCCGCCCAAACGCATAATGGCCAACTTAACCAACCACGCCAAGAAAGCACTAAAACCAAAGACCCGTACCCCAATTGTATTTTGAAAAGCCAAACCCACCGGATGCAATGGCCACCAAGGCAGCCACGTACGCAATGCACTTAAAAGCAATACCTCTGCAGCTCCCAATACCCATACAAACATTTTTTGTGTATCGGGCACTGTGCGATTGGCCCCATCTATTGCACTTTTTAGTGCATTAAATGTGTTTGTATTGCCCGTTACAAGTGTATATGTGCGTAAATTTAACCCCGCTTCTGTGTAACACAAGTCCAATGTATAAACAAAAGAAGCCACTACGCCTGCAATAAACGCAATCCACAATGACGGCACAAGCCAGCGTTTGTTTTTAACCTTCTCCATCATTTTTATATAGTGCGGCATCATGGGCATGCCCATGATGCGTCCGCCTCCGACAAATGCCCCACTGTTGTGCAGCTGAATGCCGGTTAACTGCTCATTGGTCATACGCGCGGTGCCAAACATTGTTTTTAAAAAACCGCCTTCATTGACGTCGGGTGGAAATAGGTAGGCAAAACCTGATGCGGCTAAAAACTTGGTCGTGCAAAAATAGGCCGCAAACATGAGCAAGGACGACACAATGGCAAAAAACAAACCTTGTCCTGCAGCTGTCAACCAGCCCACCAAAAACAACCATGAGACCAACCATCCAACAACGGCAGATCGATACGACATGATGCCCCCACCATCGTCTACCGATCTGTCTGCCGAAAATGCCCGCCGAAATACGTCGGCCAAATGCTTGCGCCCGATCCAAAATGACCACACCGCCAAAGCGATTAGGGCACCGTGGCTTTCAAGCCCCAAAATTTCTGGTGGCTTGATGGGTTGGCCGGGCAACCCAATTGTCACACCCAATCGATTCATTGCCCCAATCTTAATATTGGCCAATAATCCAAACAACCAAAAACTCAGCAAAATATCCAAATTGCAAAAATATGTAAACGCCACCAATGAGGGCAAAATGCGAAAGGCATAGGGTGGAAACTGGTCGGCAAAGGTAATGGCTTTGGAAGAATAATTGTTAAACACAGTGATGCGCGGCATGCCTGGGTTAAAGTATCCTATAATATTCCATCCAATGACAATGCCGGGAATGGCAAAACCAAACCAAAATAAAGGATTGCGAAACAGAGCTGGTACGCGACGACCCGGTTCGTTAAATCCATCGGTCAAATCCATTGGAATCATCGCCAATGGAAACGTCAATTTCTCATGCTCAATCCACTGTCGTCTAAAAATCACTGTTGTAGAAATGCCCAAACCGACAATGGCCAACGAGACACTGCCCCACCAAAACAGGGGTGCAACCCACCCTGACCACGGCAAAGGTGTGTGTGGGGGCAGACCGTTGTAAAACCAGGGCACCACGGCTGGATCTGGGAACAGCCATTTGGGCAACACGCTAAAAAATGACACCCGCCACCCATTTTCTGGCGACGCGTAATATTCTGGTGCCGTCATAATGCCCGACCAATATCCCGTCCATCCAATGGCAGGCACATTGCCCACCATCCAACTCATGCCCAAAATGACCAACAATTCGGTGCCACTCAATGCCGCTTGGGGGCGCCAAGCCCGAATGAGTGTGTTCAAAAACAACCAAAATACAAACGGAATAAACGCCGACATAGGCAAATTGGACATCACCAATGCCGCCGAATGCATCACAAATTCGGTATAATTGGTCCACACGCACAAGCTGGCAGCAGTTACCGCACCCAATATCACTGAACGGAGCGTAATGCCTCGCCGTGGAACGATAGCTTCTTCTGCTAATGACTCATCATCTATTTGTGGTAATGCCATTTTTGCTCAGTTTATTTTGTACTTTGGTTTGATTCTAACGATCTATTGCACGGAGTGGGTAATAGAGAGGAAAGAGGCACGAACCTGATGACTTGAAAATAGGACGGCAGGCCCAACAGGTCAAGCGACTTGCTATGCGCTCTTAGATATCTTTTTTTGTCAACGATTGTTCTACATTGGCCCCTTCAATCCCCTTGATTCTCAAAATTGCCCTTCGTATATTGACGGCGCAAATGGTGGGATGTGGACGTGAAGAAGCCGAATTATCCATAAGCCATATAAAAACAATATATTGAGGTGTGTGATGGCCATCAATGTCGATGTTGTGGACGCACTTGTTGTCTCGGGTGATGACCGCATAGAAACCCTTTTAAAACAAAAAGATACGGTCGTTCAACCTGCTGCTTCTTGCCGGTTTGATGGTTTTGTGGATGATACCTTCACAGAGTATACCCATCCCTCGATTTATCGCCCCTCCTCGGTTTGCAGAGCCAAATTGGTCAGTACGATTACCGACACCATCCGGGATGCAGGCAACTATCATCTTGGGTTTACGATGTATACAACAGCGGGTCAAAACGAAGTTGTAGACGTGTATATTGGTCATCGCCATGTCGCCAGAGCGCAGAATCCTGACCCTGACAACCGTGTACATCTTTTTGTTGCGTCAGACAAATTCCCCTTTCGAGGGGGTGAACCCATTCGTTTTGTGACCAATGAAACTACGGGGCCGTGTCGCATTGAAAACATTGTGCTTTTGGCTAAGAAACCGCAAGCAACAAAGCAAAAGCTTGATATTGTTTCGCCATTTGTCGATATACGCCACGCGGAAGAAGGTGTAAATGCTTACATCACCTTCATCACCAATCGGCCAGCATCGGGCATCATGCGGTGGGGCAATCAAAAGCTGACTGATACAGTTGATTTGTCTACCATACAAGCCAACCACGAGGTTATGCTCACCAATTTGCAGGCGAAAAGAGCTTTTCGGTATGAAATAGAACTGGCAGATCGAACAGGTCATTTAACTGCGATCTATAAGGGGCGATTTCGCACAGATATTTCACGGCCGCAAAGCAAAATCAAAAAAGCGCGCATTCCTATTTGTCAACGCCGTTCTGGCAATGCATCACCTGTTTCTGTCGGGGTACCTTTTTCTAAAAGCGCACTGGGGCGTAGCAATCAAATTCGCCTCCTTCAAAACCGCACTGAAATTCCTGTTCAGGCACGCGCGCTTACGCATTGGGATGATGGCTCTGTCAAATGGGCTTTGCTTGATTTTGCGGCTGATGGGCAATCGGATTACACTGTAGAATATGGTCGTGATGTTAAACCTATAACACCCGACGAACCGCTCGATGTGGTTGAGTCGGATCATGATATTACGGTGACCACGGGCCCTATTCGTGTTGAGTTTCATCGCGATAAACTTGCTTTGCCTGGCATTGTATCCATGCGTCAAACCGATGGGTCTTATGAATGGGTTACGCCTGGAGAGACATCGCCAGCGGTGCAACTTACCGACGCCCAAGGACAGGTTTTTACTGCGGTCAAAGCCGATTCACTTGTTGTGGAAGAGGCGGGGTCGGAACGTGCGTGTATTCGCATTGAATGTGCACACCATGCGGGCACGCATAACACATGTTTTAAATCGGTTTTTCGTATCCATTTATATCGGAATAGCAGCTGTATTCGGGTATGTCACACCTTTGAAAATGATATTAACGAGCCCTTTACCTCCATTCGCAATTTGAGTTTGCGTGCTGATTTTGATTTGGGCAACCAACTTGTTGGGCAAATTGAAGGTCAAGATGTTGATCTTAGCAAATCTCCATTGCTCAAGCAAACACATGACAACGCATTTGAACTTAAACAGGGTCGCAAAACTTTATCAAAAGGCAAACAAGCATTGGGTAAGGCACTTCTCTCGGGAGAAAGTGCCACCATCAATTTTGCCATTCGAGATTTTTGGCAAAACTATCCCAAAGGGCTCCGCGTCGATCAAAATGGGTTTACCATTGACCTGTGCCCAACGCTTGCAAAAGATCAATTTCCTAAGGGTGGGGAACTCGAAGATCGGCTTTATTATTATGTGCTCAATGGGCAATATAAGTTTCGCCAAGGGATTTCACGCACCCACGAGTTCTATTTTGACATCCAGCCGGGAAAAGACGATTCCCTATATGAAACAGTTCAAAATCCACCGCTCTATAGTGTAGATCTCGATGCGTTCAACAAAAGCCAAACCGTTACACAATTGCCCGATAAAAAACCATCGCCCTATCCACAATATGAAAAATGGGTTGATGCGGCACTTGTTGCTTATGGTGATGACCGAGTGGAATCACGTGCTTATGGTATGCTCAACTTTGGCGATTGGTTTGGGGAACGTACCTATAACTGGGGCAACATGGAATACGATACGCCTTGGTGCTTTTTGCAAGAATACGTGCGCGGCGGGGATCCACAATTTTATACGTATGCAGAAGAAGCCGTTCGTCATCTTATTGATGTAGACACGTGCCATTATGGTCCGCAAACGGGCGAACAATACACCCATTGTGTGGGACACGTTGGCAGTTATTATCCCGATGGATATCGTGAACGTGCTATTTTTAAAGGCAATTGGAAGCCTTCGCATACTTGGGTTGAAGGACCTTTCCTATACCATCTTTTGTCAGGTGAACCCCGTGCACTTGAAGGTGCGATGAAAACATGTGCGTTGTTGGTGGGCGATATTTTGAACGATTATGATTTTACCAACTGTCGCAATTCGGGTTGGCACCTGATTCACTTGGCCTCGGCTTATAAAACAACGGGGCGGCGTGTTTATCTCAATGCTGCTCGTATTATTGTCGATCGTGTGATCGAACGCCAACGTGTATCGGGTGGGTGGGATCGCCTTATGGTGCCAGGGCACTGCTATTGTCATCCGCCGCGCCATATGGGTAATGCTGGATTTATGGTGGGTATTCTTATGGTAGGGTTAAAACGGTATCATGAAGCCACAGGTGAAAAGCGCGTGGCCGACGCCATTGTTCAGGCCGCTGATTATTGTATCGATAGTATGTGGGTGAACAAAACAAAGTCTTTTCATTATACGTCATGCCCAGAGTCCAGCATCAATGCGGGCGCGGACATGCGCATTCTTAAAGGCATTGCATATGCCTATGGATTTTTGAAGAAGAAACGTTTTAAAGACGTGCTCACTGCAGGTATTAAAACCGCATTGGGGCGTCCACCGAAAGCGCATCGCGGTGTTGGAAAAAGCATTTCGTCGCCTATGCGGGGAGCGACACAGGTGTTGGTGAATTTGCCTACGTCAGGTCGTTCTCGAAAGGTGAAAAAATGACTTGGACGTCGGAACAAATATCCAAACGCCTCGCGATTTCGACCGCTATTTTTCAAAAATTTGAATTGGGCGCACAACACATAGCGAGAATACGTGAAGCCAATATTCTTAAAATTGAACTCTCTGTCATTGAGGGCAACCTGGACTATCACAATCGAGGCCAAGTAGACGAATTAAAAAATGCCTGTGAATCAAACGACATCGCAGTCACATCCGTTCACGGTCCTTTCAAATTGCCTTATAATACGGCTGATGAAGACGTTCGTAAAAGAGTGGTAGAAGAGTCTTTGCTTGCCATTCAATTTGCAGCTGAAATGGGTGCCTCTGTTTATGTGGCTCACTTTGGTTTTAAAGATCACGGACGAAAAACCATCATGGAGCTTTTAGAACGCACTCAAGATTTAGACATTGTTCTCACTACCGAGAACCAAACCAATCAACCGCTAGAACCTTATATGGACATTGTTGATGCGGTTGACTCGGATCGTTTTGGCATGATTATAGACATTGGTCATACACGTGATGATGACGGCATCAACCCCTTTGTGAAGCATGATGTTGCGCGCTCCTACTTGTCAAAATGCAAAACGCGTGTGAAACACGTGCACCTGCATGAAACCTTTGACCTCGACAAAAGACAAGACCATCGCCCGCCTATGCACAAAGAGGGTATTATTGAATGGGGCGAAGTTTTTGCCGCGCTTGAAGATGTTAACTACACAGGTGATTTGGTTTTTGAGGATGGCCGTGGAGAAGACCCCGACGAATGGATACAACACACGGCTGATTTTCCAACCAACTTTATTGAACGGTATGGAAAATAAAAAAACGCAAAGTGCGGGGAGCCTGGCGCGAAGCGGGAGAGGCAAAATGAGAGTATGGAGATCTTGTCTATATAAATGGCGTTATCGCATCAAAATCGCACCGGAATAAATTCCAGTGCTACACTTACAAAGTCCTTCGGACTGAAGGTCAAAACCCGTCACACAATTACCTATCAATTTCAACAATCCTCATTTTTTGATCTAAAAAGATCAAAACCATCTGATCTATTACTTTGTTCATCTTCAGAACAACTGCCCCAAATGGAGTGGCGACACCTTCATGACCCTCACCGAACTGCAACACCTTCTTGTACAATTCAAAAACCTAAACATCCTCGTCATGGGCGACTTCTTCCTCGACCGATACCTCCTCTTCGATCCAGACCTTGCAGAAACATCTATTGAAACAGGTCTTGACGCCCATCAAATCGTTAACATTCGCAATCAACCGGGTGCTGCGGGCACGGTTACTTCAAATTTAAATGCACTGGATGTGGGCCATATATTTGCACTCGGCGTTATTGGCGATGATGGGCAAGGTTATGACCTTAAAAAAGGCCTTCATAGTACAAATGTTAACACCGACAACCTGATCGAATCGTCTGATTGTTTTACGCCGACCTATACCAAACCCATCAATCAGAAAACGGGTCAAGAGCACGAACGTCAAGATATCAAGAATCGTAAGCCACTCTCCTCGGATCTTGAAGACCAACTCATCCACAGATTGCGACAACTTGTACCTCAAATGCATGGTGTCATTGCGCTGGATCAGGTGAAGGAACACAATTGTGGTGTGCTCACGGATCGTGTTATCGATGAACTTTCCACGTTAGCGGAGCAATATGCCAATAAAACCTTCTTTGCTGATTCACGCACGCGTATTGGCGACTTTAAAAATGTT
The DNA here is from genome assembly GCA_018650745.1 of Candidatus Latescibacterota bacterium. Lineage (GTDB taxonomy): Bacteria > Latescibacterota > UBA2968 > UBA2968 > UBA2968 > JABIFK01. The sequence continues at coordinate 7,365 of JABIFK010000603.1, forward strand.
ATTCTCAAACCCAATCGGACCGAAGCACTTGAAGCGATTTCCTTAGAGTCTAAAGATGAAACGAACCAAAATCTATTAGAGCAATGCGCTCGTATTTTCTCTCAACAAACAGGCAAACCTGCATTTGTTACGCTTGATGCGGACGGCATTTTGGCTACTGATGGCGATACGTTCACGCACATCCCTGGTGTCAAAGTGCCACCGCCAATAGATATTGTGGGGGCAGGGGACAGTGTTTCTGCATCGGTTGTTTCGGCACTTTGTGCGGGCGCTTCTTTGGCTGATGCTGCACAGCTTGGTGTGCTTGTTTCATCAATCACCATTCAACAAATTGGCACCACTGGAACTGCTTCGCCTGAGCAGATTGTTGAACGAATTCAAGAAATAGATTAGCGAATAGACGAATCAAACCTACTTCGTCTCTTTAAAAAGGAATACCTATGGCTACGCAACCCAATTTTATTGTGTTTATGAGTGACGACCACGGTCACGCGGATCTTTCTTGTATGGGAGCGACTGATTTTCAAACGCCCAATTTTGATCGCATTGCTGCACGCGGTGCCAAGTTTACACGATGGTATTCTAATGCACCCATTTGTTCGGCTGGGCGTTGTGGTATTTTGACCGGGCGGTATCCTATTTCTGTCGGTATTCCAAATAATGTGGGTGTCAATGCCGACGGTCTCTCACCCGATGTGCCTACGCTTCCCAAAGCACTTAAAAAGTTAGGTTATCAAACCTATATGTCGGGCAAATGGCATTTGGGTAACAAGGAGCCGTTTTTACCTCATAATCATGGATTTGATCATTGGTTTGGTTTTAAAAACGGCTGTATTGATTATTATTCGCACAACTTTTATTGGGCACTGTGTTCAGGTAACCAGGTTCGGCATGATTTGTGGGAAGATGGTGAAGAGGTTTTTAGGGAGGGTGAATATTTTATTCATTTGATGCGTGACAAGGCCATTGAATATATTCACCAGGCCAAAGCAGATGGTCGCCCATTTTTTATGTATATCCCTTTCAATACACCTCATTATCCGATGCACGCGCCGCAAACATATATGGATCGTTTTGCGCATCTGCCTCGGGCACGTCAGTTGATGACGGCGATGCTTACGGTTATGGACGATGCTGTTGGCGATATTCTTGACGTGCTTGAAGGTGCGGGGCTTTACGATGATACGTGTATCTTCTTTCAACCCGACCATGGCCCATCACCCGAACCTCGCAACTGGACCGATGGACGTCATGATACTTATGTGGGGGGGGATACGGGTGGGTTACGTGGTACCAAAGCCACACTATGGGAAGGTGGTATTCGTGTGCCTACCCTGATGAGTTGGCCCAATCAATTTGAGGGTGGTAAAACCATTGATGAAATTGGTATTGGTATGGATATTTTTCCAACGATTCTCACGGCTGCTGGTGGCGATCCGTCGCAATATACGCTCGATGGATCAGATATTTTGCCCATGGTTGTCAATGAAACGGCCTCACCACACGGTGATCTTTTTTGGACACGAGGCAACAAAGGCGAGACCCGTGTAATTCAACGCGACCGATGGAAACTTCATCTTGATGGTGAGGATGTACACTTGTGCAATCTTGATACCGATCGTGGGGAAACCACAAATGTAGCCGACGAGAATCCTGATTTGACAAAAGATCTGTTGGATACATTAAATACGTGGCACCAGTCTGTTACTCAAAGATGAATGATTGGATTTAGCCATCAATTAAACACGTTGTGATTGGAGAAACCCCATGAGACTCTGGTATGATAAACCTGCTGAGGAATGGAATCACGCTTTGCCTGTGGGGAGTGGCAAATTGGGTGCGATGGTGTTTGGTGGGGTGTCTTCCGAGCGTATTCAAATGAATGAGGATTCGATTTGGGCAGGCCCACCTGTGCCAGAAGCACAAGCGGGTGCAAAAGATGCTGTGGCACAAGCACGCGATCTCTTGTTTGATGGCGAATATGCTCAAGCGCAAAATTTGGTGCAAGATCGTGTGATGGGGGAGCGTATTGCGCCACGCAGTTATCAGCCTTTGGGTGATTTGCTGATAGATTTGGAAGGTGTGAAGAATTGCGAAAATTACACACGAGAGCTTACATTAGAAACGGCCATTGCATCAACCGAGTGGACTGCAAATGGTATTGGTTTTCAACGCGACGTATTTGCTTCTGCTGTTGACAACACTATTGTATGCCGGCTTGAAGCCGACCAAGAAAAGTCGCTTTCGTGTCGTATTGCTTTTCAACGAGAAGAAAATGCGCAGTGGATGACGATATCGGATGATACCTTACTTATTACTGGATGTGCTGGACATGGCGATTTGCATTCGGGTGTTGGTTTTGCGGCTGCTCTAAAGGTGGTTGTAGAGGGTGGGCACGTTCAAAACGAAGATCCAACTTTTGCGGTGCAGAATGCAAACGCCATAACGATTTTTGTATGTGTACAAACCGATTATAACTTTGCAAATCCGAGTGAATGTTTAACTGAGAACTTAAGTGCTGCGGTTATTGATGGTGTTGAAAAAATAAGCCAAAAAAAGTATACAGATGTGCGCAGCGATCATGTTGCAGATCACCAAGGTTATTTCAACCGGTGTTCTTTTTCGCTTGGAGAAGATACATTAGATCACATTCCCACAGATCAACGGTTGGCCGTTTTTGCTGAACAAACAGACTTGGCACTTTTGGCACTTTATTTTAATTATGGACGCTATCTAACCATCTGTGACTCACGCCCCAAAAGTTTGTGCGCCAATTTGCAAGGCGTTTGGAATCAGGAATACGAAGCGCCTTGGAACAGCGATTATCATATCAACATCAACATCCAGATGATTTATTGGCTGGCTGAATTGGTTGGGCTTTCGGATTGCCATGAACCGTTTTTGGAATTTGCCAATGCGCTAAGAGAAAATGCACGGCAAACAGCACTGGAAGTTTATGGTTGTAGGGGAACGGTTGCACATCACACAACAGATGTGTGGCGCTTCACCGTTCCTTTTGGTGAAGTGCAGTATGGCATGTGGCCAATGGCCAGTGGATGGAACAGCCGACCCTTTATGGAGCACTACGATTTTACAGGCTCCGAAAGTTTTCTTAGGGATGATGCGTGGCCTGTTATTAAAGATGCTGCTTTATTCTTTTTGGACTGGTTGACGCCTGATCCTAAAACGGGCAAACTTGTCTCTGGCCCATCGTCTTCTCCTGAAAATCGCTTTGTTGCACCCGGCACAGAAGATGTGTGCAATCTTGTGATGGGGCCCAGTATGGATCATCAAATCATTTGGGAGACTTTTACGAATTGTTTGCGTTGTACAGAAATATTAGGTCTTGATGATCCAATTACACAAGAAATACAAACGGCTTTGGATAAATTGGCTGAGGCTCAAATAGGTGCTGACGGCCGATTGATGGAGTGGACAGAAGAATTTGAGGAACCTGAACCGGGTCACCGTCATATTTCACATATTTATGGTGTGTATCCAGGTTTTCAATTTGTTGATCAACCTGACATGCTTGCTGCTGCACGCAAAAGTGTTGAACACAGATTGTCACACGGTGGGGGGCATACGGGTTGGAGCCGGGCTTGGCTAATTAATGTGTGGGCACGTTTAAAAGATGCCGATCGTGCTTGGGAAGATGTCAGGCAATTGCTGATACGCTCCACGCTGCCTAACTTATTCGACAACCATCCGCCTTTTCAATTGGATGGTAATATTGGCGGGGCTGCTGGCTTGGTCGAAATGCTCTTGCAAAGCCATCACAATGCCATTGAACTCTTTCCCGCACTGCCTATTGCGTGGCCCGAAGGATCCGTAAAAGGTCTTCGCGCCCGAGGTGGGTTTGTCATTGACTTAGATTGGAATACGACTAAAACAGCGTGTATCCATGCCACATTGGGTGGTATTTGCAACGTGCGATACAATGGGCAGATTCAGATATATGATTCACAAGGCGAAACGCTTTTAGATGGTCATGGGGAAGTTGTCTTAGAAACTGTAAGAGGCGTGTCGTATGAAGTTGCACTCAAATAAATCCCTCTCTAATAAACAAATGTACTGATCTCCCAAATAAAAAAGGCAACGTAAGAATAAATACGTTGCTTTCAACTGTGTCGATCGTCTTTCGATTCCGATATTTTAATTCCCAATGAATATAAGTTCAGTAGATCACGAAAACGGATAAAAGTGCATATCGGTTTATGATATATCTTTTCGTTGGGGCAGGTCCCCGTGCCTGCCCTTCGTTTTTCGATGGGCCAAAAGGGCATCCACGGGGGGATGCCCCTACGTATCAGGTGCTTACGCACGCTATTGCTTGGCCTTTCGTGAAGTACTGAAGTTACAAAGTTTCCGAATGCTTTCTAAGAGATTTAAGCACAACATCCAATTTGTCTTTGGCAATACTGTCTATTACTTGATCGAAGGCATGCCACTCTGCAGCGTCATCGATATCGGTATCACCGGAAAGGACAATAACTGGGATAGACCGTAGTACATTGTCTTTTTCGAGTTTGGTAAGAAAGTCTAAACCTTGTTTTGCACCTTGCATAATAATGTCGGTAACAATAAGATCAGGGCGATACTGGCGGGCAACATCCAGAGCTTCTGGGCCATTTCGCGCCTCAATAACCTTGTGCCCAGCCTCGGTAAAAACACTGCTGGCAATCGCTCGAATGGTGTGCACATCGTCTAC
>JABIFK010000264.1 GCA_018650745.1 Candidatus Latescibacterota bacterium
AAATCCAAGATATTAAAACCCCGCTCAGGATCGGTAAAACACCTTGGGGCAGCATAAACATATTCATAAAGCTGGTATAAGTGGGCCGCCTGTCTGGCGGTGCAATGTCCAAGACATAAGTCATTCGCCCGGTAAACATGCCACTGGTCGCAAAACCAGAGAAAACAAAGGTGAGAGAATAAAATAGAATTTGTGAGTTGATGGCCACACCAAACCCTGCCCATTGCAACGGTCGCAAATCTTGGGAAGGGATCCACTGTGTCAGCAGCGGAATGACAATTGAAAGACCCAAAAACCACGTGCCGTAAACCAACAGCGCGTGGTTTCCTTTGTGGTGGCCAACCCATGCCCACAATGCGTTCGAAAAAATCGAACTGAATTGCATAACGGAAACAAAAAAACCCACATAAGCGATGGGCATCCCATAACCTTCAATAGCAAAAGGAACATAAAAAGGGGCTGCCATCATACTAAACGCCCACATAAATTGCAGAATACATAAGTTGCGATAATTGACATCTTCACGCAGAAGATTCAACCCACTCACCATATACGCAACAAAAGCCAACTTCTTCCGATCCCCTTTTTCAATCGGTTCACGAATGACCCCAAAAGCCCAAACTGACAGCCCCGTTCCAATACCTGAAAGCATAAATAATACGGCATAGTTGTCGGGAAAGTTCAGGCCACTTTGGGAACTCAAAATGTATGTAATTGCTACGCCCGCGCCCATTGCCATTACCCCACCCAACAACCGACGCACAGCAAACATTCGGGCGCGTTCTGTTGACGGTACAGACTTGCCAATGATATCCATCCACGGCACATTCGTGATGCCCATCATCGATGTAGCAATGCCGTACAACACCATAAAAGCGACCAACAACGTCATCGGGTTATTGGCACCCAGCCAAAAGGTCATCGCGCCAGCAGCAAACCAAATAACACTACGGCCAATACCAGCAATAACAAACAAGGGCATTTTACGAGGTTTGGGTTCGACAATGCGTGAAATAAACACTTGCGGCCAAGCCCATCCAATACGCATCAAAGAACTGGCTAACCCAACCAAAACACTCGAGGCGGTAAGGGTTTGTACAAATGCAGGCAAGACCAAGTCAGAACTGACAAAAGTCATTGCCATCATCATTAATCCCCCATTGAGCACCAGCAACCGGGTATTGCGCTTAATTTCTTGTTGGCCCTTACGATCGGCCACAACGTCCATCAGTCCTGGACGTTCACTATGAGCTGATTCCACCATCTTGGATCATTTTCCAATCCTTGAAAACCAATTTAAATTCCAATCGCATATCCATCACGTCGCGGGTCTGCTCCACCCATCATTGCGCCCGTATCTGGATCCACAACAATCCCCTGAGCCCCGCCACAAATGGGTGACCAATCTGGCAACCGCTTGATGTCGTGCCCACGTTTCTCTAAAGCCTTTAAGACGGCGTCGGGAACTCGTGATTCAATTGACGCAGATGTCCCCTCCGACGCCAACCGAAAACGTGGTGCTTCAATACCCGCTTGAATATTCATATTATAATCCAAAACATTCGTCAGAAATTGCACACTGGTCTGCTGAATGCCCCAGCTGCCTGGTGTCCCCAAAGCAGAAAATAGGTTCCCATTTTGCAACACTTGCATAGGAGACAAACACATATCCAATTTCATATTGGGGCGAATACAGTTTGGACTCCCTGGCACCAAATCTCCCCACCGAATAAAATTGTTCAAAAACATGCCCGTATTACCCACCACCATGCCTGATCCAAATCCAGACCCCAAACTTTGGGTGATGGCGACCGAATTGCCATCTTTGTCAACAACATCGAAGTGCGTCGTACACTCATTGAGCCAGTCGCCAGGTTGGCCGGGTTCAATTTCACCGGGCAACTTTGCAAAGGGATAATATTCTCCACGATGAACCCCGGCACGTTCGCCAATGAGTGCCCTTCGTTTGGCCGCATAAGCCTTTGATATTAACCCATCAATATCAATGTCTTTATCCGCAGCATATTCTACTCGATCTGCATTGCCCAATTTGACGGCTTCAATAAACAGGTGTAATGCCAACTCCGCATGATGGCCCATTCCGGCCAAATCAAACCCTTCCAACATATTGAGCGTCTGCAAAATCTGGAATCCTGCGCTGGGAGGTGGCGGTACATAAATATCATATCCACGATAATTGGTCATGATGGGTTCCACCCATTCGGGTTGAAATTCAGCCAAGTCCTTTTCCGACAACCACCCACCTTCGCCCTGAATATAAGAGACCATTTCTTTCGCCAAATCACCTCGATAAAATGCTTCAACACCTCCTTCGGCAACCCGTCGAAACGTTTGCGCTAAGTTCTTCTGCACCAAAATCTCTCCAGGCAATGGTGCACGCCCACGCGAAAGGATCACATCTTCCGCGGTCTGATACAGGTGCCCACCATTATCTGACATAAACTGAGCATTGCGCACCGTAACCGCATACCCGTTCTCGGCCAACTCAATTGCGGGGGCAAAAACTTGAGCAGGAGACATTGTGCCATGCTTGGCCAACAATTCCAACCACCCCGCACACGCACCCGGAACCAAACAGGACCGTGGCCCATGATCTTTGTCTGTCACCTTATGAAACAACTCTGCTCGCGCTTCATGGGGTGTTGGTCCGCAATAATCCAAAACGCGCATCGTCTTGTCTTGTGCATTTCGGACAAGAGCGTATCCAACACCTGCGATGCCAGACATATAGGGTTCAACCACATTTAATGCAGCTGCAACAGCAACCACTGCATCAAAAGCATTTCCTCCGTTCAACAACATTCGCACACCTGCCAATGTCGCCAAAGGATGTGCACTGGCAACCATTCCCTGGGTACCAGTAACCGTAGAACGGTGAACCAAACCTCGACCAGAAAAAGGCATTTCGGACACTCCTTAATAAAAAAATCGACAAAAAATGCCACCGGTGGCGAACCAGCGGTGGCGATCAAATCACGTATTTAATTATTCGGGAAATAACTCGGTCAATACAGGGTCTTCGGGTGACAATTCGGTTACGCGGCTCCTCAACTTGCCCACCTTCCCGTGTAGGCCAGCCACTTCCGAATTAATATCATGCAACCGGGTATATAATAGCTTGATCAAGCTGCTGAACAAATGATGTGCAAACTGACCATCTTCTTCCAAAAGCGCTTCCAACTCGATAGACTGAATGGCCAACAGTTGTGCCCCATCGCGTAAAACAACTCGAGAAGAACGCAATTGGCCCGTGAACACGCCCATCTCACCGATGACTCTGACACCAACCATTTCATCTAAGAATTCACCTTCTGCAGACTCTAAGCGCAATGTGCCATTTAGCAAAATCAATAATCGTTCATCCATAGAACGAGATTCACAAAGCACAACATCAGCTTCAGGCGTTAACATTTCGGCAATGTCAAGCATGGCCCCAATTTGCGTAT
>JABIFK010000262.1 GCA_018650745.1 Candidatus Latescibacterota bacterium
ATTGGATCACACAACAGTTACAAAAAAGCAATTGATCCTTCTCTCATGGCCATCTTAACACAAGCCGATTCGGCCACAGCCCGTTCATTGGATTATGCACATGTGTCACTCACAAAACAATTGAACCTAGGCATCCGTAAATTGGAAATCGATGTCTATCACGACCCCATAGGGGGTCATTATGCAACCCCTTATGGCATTCGTCTCGTTGCCGAACAAGGCTTGCCCCCTGGACCACCTTACGATCCAAATAAAGAAATGTCCAAACCCGGTTTCAAAGTTTTTCACGTACAGGATATCGACTTCAGAAGCACCTGTCTCACATTCAACGCCTGTTTGGAAGAAGTGAAAACATGGTCTGATGCACACCCCAAGCACATTCCCATTGTCATCATGGTCGAACCCAAGTCCAGCGTCATCAACCGTGAACATTTCGTTCACCCTGTAGACTTCACAGCCGCCGCCATCGATTCATTAGACACTGCCATCCTAAATATCATCCCTCGCTCACGCATCATCACACCAGATAACGTACGTGGCAAACACAAAACCTTAGAGCAAGCCATCCTTGCTAAGAATTGGCCCACATTGGGACAAGCCAGAGGCAAATTCCTTTTTGTATATGGTGTAAAAGGCACCAAATTGGACATGTATATTGATGGGCACCCATCCCTTAAAGGGCGTGTTATGTTCGCCAATGTGGCCCCCGGTCATCCCGAAGCCGCGTTCCATCTGGTCAACAACCCAAAAAGAGACAACAAACACATCCAAAGCTTGGTCAAAAAAGGGTATATCATTCGCACAAGATCAGACAGTGGCACAAAAGAAGCACGCTCGAATGACACATCAAAATTTGAGGCGGCCTTAAACAGCGGCGCGCAAATCATTAGCACAGACTACTATTTAGAAGACAAACGGTTTGGTACCGGATATCAGGTCAAAATCCCAGACAACACAGTCGCCCGATTTAACCCCCTCTTACGCCCAAACTTGAAAACACCAGAACTAATCGAAAACCTTGAATGACACACCTATGAGCTAAACCAAAGTAAAAAGAGTGATCTCAGATCTTGAATTCCACTCCCAGTGGGGTGGGCCGTTGTGCAGTTGGTGTGTGGTGATGGGTCGGAAGGGTGGCGTGTGGAACACGAGGCGGATGGGGGCGGAGCTGCACGGGCAGGTGAGGGTGGTTTACGCTCGTAAAAACACTGAAGCCTATCAAAAGCCCCACGTAGTGGCGGCATTTTTTGCATACTTTTTGTTGCTGTTGACAAAAAGTATGTCGCCGAAGGCATAGAACTAAGAAATCGATTTTTAAGGAAAAAAATAAACCATGCCCAACCTCCAAGACGCCGTCACCGACTATATCGGCTCAGAACATTACCTCTTCTTAGACAGCGCCCAAAAAGAGCACGCCGAACAACTCTTATCCTACTGGTGCGAACAAACCACCAACACCCCCGAACCCGACGACATAGAAAGCGCCCTCAAAACCGTCGGCCAATTAGACCTTCCCCTCCAAGCGCGCAAATCATTTCCGGCCCTCTTACAGGCCTACTTTGACTACTTAGAAAGCATTGGCGGTTTCCCAAAAACCTCGGCCTGGTCCATGCAAATCGAATACCTCGAACCCCAATACCTCGAAAGCTTTCGCGATGATGGGTCTATGAAAGGCGAAACCGTTCGCAAAACCCTCCCCAAAGTAGGCCGCAATGACCCTTGCCCGTGCGGCAGCGGCAAAAAATACAAACACTGTTGCACAGGACTGTTTTCATGACCCGAATTCTCATCGACGCAGACGCCTGCCCCGTCAAAGCAGAAACCTATCGTGTCGCCAAAAGATACGCACTCAACGTCATTCTCGTCTCTAACATGTGGATACGGATTCCCACCGAGACATGGCTCGAGCAAATTGTCGTCAACGACCACCCCGATGCTGCCGACGATTGGATTGTCGAAAACACCACAGACCAAGACATCGTCATCACCGCCGACATTCCCTTAGCGGGTCGATGCCTCGAAAAAAACGCCCGCGTCATCAGTCCACGTGGGCGCTACTATACCGAAAATGACATTGGTGAAGCCCTCTCCAACCGAAACCTCCGCGAACAACTACGCGACATAGGCATCATGACCGGTGGCCCCAAACCCTTCTCCAAACAAAACCGCTCTAACTTCCTACAACGCCTTGACCAACTTATCCAACAAATGCAAAGATAAATCATTTCAGCAGGATAAAAATGTCAGCACCTTGCGAAATATCATTCAAGCAATGGGTGGTTCACTCAAATTAGTGGCAACGTTTCCTGACTAAGAATTTGTAATTAATCTGAAAAAATACTATAAATCTCCAATCTCTATAAATGACAAAGGGGAGCGATTTTATTATATCGCTCCCCTTTTATACTTTCATATCCCAGCTAACCTAATCCATCATCTCCGCACGTTCTTTAAAAGCATCACTATATCGTGCAACCCCCTCTGCATTTACGATCAAAAACGGTGTTTCCATATTCTGCTTCAACGCCTCATCTGCCCCCACCAAAAACAAATACGTCGACAATACATCGGCTTCCTCTGCAGTTGGTGCCAACACCGTTGCACTTTGAGATAAGGTGCCGGGATATCCTGTGCGCGGATCGAGAATATGATGGTATCGTTGCCCCGCAATCATGCAAAATCGTTCATAATCTCCACTGGTGGCCACCGCATAATCTTTCAAATGAAATCGCGCAATCAAACCTTGCAACTGACGCGGATGCTTCACCCCCACCCGCCAATCTGTTTGTGCATCTTTCTGACCCGATACATAAATATCACCCCCTGCATTTAATAAAAAATGCCGGATGCCTTGATCTTTCAACACTGCCACACCCCGATCAATGGCATACCCCTTAGCAATCGCACCCAGATCAACTTTTGCGCCTCGTTGTGTAACAAAAACGGAATTCTGCACCGAATCCAGTACAACCGCACGATAATCTACCAAATCCCGTTTTTGCGCCAACACACGTCGATTGGGCACCTGCACATCCCCATCGTGATTAAATCCCCACAAATCACTCACAGGCCCAATTGACATATCAAACAAACCATCCAATCGCTGACCATAAACCTTGGCACGTTGCACAATCGCAAACGTCTCATCCGATACAACAACGGGCTGCACACCTGCCGCACGATTAATCTTAGAAATCTCACTACCTACATCATGCGAACTCAACAACGCCTCAACCCGTGCCATTTCCTGATAAGCCATCACCAATGCTTTTTTACAATCCACAATACGCGCATGCCGTGCTGTTGTTTCTACCTTCGTCCCCATCAAAAATTTATTCACCGACACTTCAAACAAAGGCACGTCACCCTGTGCTGCAGCCCCTTCAACCAACAGCAACAACAATAGGAGCGCATGCACCAAAACCTTCACCACAAACGCAACCCCAGCAGAAAATGACATCAACATAAAAGAAGGCATCAATAATTTCATAAAAAAAACCAATCCATACGATAAGATTAAAATCTAAAACATCAGATAACAATTATCCCAACTCTACTCCCCACCTCCGCCTTTCATCCCCTTATAAAACTTGATGGCCAAATTCGGTAATCAATTTTGTGAGAACAGGACATGATGGATATTTGATAGTGTCCTGGCCCTCTTCCTCGGTCCTTCTCCCACAAGTGGGAGAAGGAAGGTTTGCGATTACCGGTTTTGAATGGCAAAGCCCATTAGGGACCGAGGGGTGCCTTTGATTCTCCCCGTCTCCCACCTCCGCCTTTCATCCCCTTTAGGGGACGGGGTGCCTTCCACCTAAAACGTCACCCCATCCACCAATCCACTTGTCCCTGCAATCGACACCGAAAGCTGTGTCGGCACACAAACCAAACTTTGCCCAGCCTGACGGATCGCTCCCATCTTCATACACGTTTGATGCTTGCAAGACGCATGAACAATACGTGCCGAACCCTCACCAACGGCAACCTCAATATGCCCACGTGCACCGTCCAATCGATGAACACCTTTCGCACTTTGCAATGGCAATTGCTTCATCAAAACATCTCCACAAAAAACCTGTGCATGCGTGGGTTTCGAAACCCCTTGAGAGGCATTAAAGCGCAACAATGTTGGGTTATCATATGTTTGAGGCAAAGCCAAAGCAGAAGCCGTCTCTCTTAACAGCTGAGAAACGGAATCTGTTGCTTCATAAAAGTTGACCAATTGGTTCCCCTTCACAAATGCAATATCACCTACGTGGTGCCCCTGTAATGCATATTCCGAAAAACCAATGGTCTGGTGTTTCAAATTCGAACTCTGAATCACCTGCTCAATTTTCCGTATCGCCAAATCAGGGTGGCCCGTCACCACATCAATAGAAAACGGAGACGCTTCAGCTGCCAACAAGCGCTTCGGCAACGCACCACTCAAACCCGCCAGTGTTAAACCCATCAAAATTTTTGAACCTTGTGCCATAAAATTTCTGCGATCCATGCACATCCCTTTCTCAAATACATCAAAAACGATATCGAATCCCAAAATTAAAATCTGTCGAAAGCAACTCTTTTGACCCATTAAACCAATACGGCGTATCCGAATGCCGTTGATAAACACTCGCACTCAAATTGTATTGTACTTTATCACCCAAAAAACCGAGCAAGTTGCTTTCACTACCATTAATCGTTAAATCAAACTGCAACTCATTTGAAAACCCAGAATCCAGCTTAATATCCGTGGTGATAAATTCTTCAACCTGATCATACGCGGGTTTAAAGAAAGAAGCCCGACCTTGCAAATAACTACGTACCCCCAAACCAACAATGACATTTGGCGACACATACCGCTTATAATTTAACGACGCCGTGTGTGACTTCACGTCCCAATCATCCCAATAATATCGATACCCCAATTGCATTGATGACTTTTCCGTTAGGCGAAACTTGAGTCGCCCTGCAACAGCCTTGCGAATACGCCTGTTCGGGTGAACAGGATCAAGTGTTTCACCATTGATGGTCACTTGCTGATACGCATCGGCCAAATAACCGCTTTCCGTCGTATAAGATCCCAACACCTGCGCCACCATTTTTGTATTCAAAACCTGACTCACGTTGGCACTGAATGTGGTCACATTTTTATCTCGTTCCCAATCTTTTGTTTCAGGCGAAGCCGTGTCCCAACTTCTCACAAACCCGACCCCAAGTGTGGTATTCTTTTTGGCGAAAGATTGACTCAAAGAACTGGCAAGGGTGGCAGATTGGTAATCATTTTCGCGACTAAAAATGCCATTCACAGACATAGTGCCCAAACCCACAAGCTGCGTAAAACCCAAACCACCCTCATAGCGTACATCATCAAAAGCAGGACCCTCTCCATAACCAGAGGCCGACGTCACCCCATCCACATCTGTCTGATATTCATCATCATCGTCATCATCCGAGAAGGCTTCACCATCACCCGATGACCCTGTATTTTTGATCGACGCTGCCGAAACCATATCTACCAAATAACGACCTGTGACACTCGTCGATTCAGACATCTTTTTTGTAAGTGTCACACTTGGGTAAATAATAGCCACATCAAAGGTGTCAAAGTAATTGCTAAAATTGATCTGAATTTCATCTTCTGGCAAAGCTTGCGCCATGGCACCGCTGCACAGACAAAAAACCCAACCAAAGGTTAACCCGCATTGTTTAACCACACCCACACCCTCCACTTTGTGCACCGGTTGCTCCCTTTGTGCCTTCCCGATAATCGAGATGATGTTCTTTTCGCCCAGCTTCAATGGCGTTTTCGTCGATCATCATAATCGGGTCAGACA
>JABIFK010000261.1 GCA_018650745.1 Candidatus Latescibacterota bacterium
CCGACGGGATGCCTCTGGTTTTGCAGCCGAAAATACCGACGCTGGACCAGAGGCGTATCGTGATCATGTTGCCAAATATTTTAGAACCTTGGCTGAGATGGATGGGGTTGTTGATGAGGGTCGAAAAGATAAATGATGGGTATTGGTTTTCTGTTGTGTCTTATGACCTTCTGTTACGCTCTGTTATCTGAAAATGAGAATATTTGATGCTTGATGCTTTATTCATATGGCTCACTGGTAATCGTGTGGCATATCAGTCAATATGGTTTACTTTTGATGCCATGAGCCTGACTGTGGCAATTTTGCTGTTGGTGTTTACATTCGCTCTGGGGCTCTTTTGTTGGCACAAACGTTCTGGTTGGTCTATTGCGAGTGTACGGACGCTTGCATTGGTTCTGGTTCTGTTTCTGGTTTTGGGGCCCACATTGGTGATTCGGCGAATGTCTGCGGGCACACATTTTGTGCCTGTTTTGTTCGATAATTCTCAGAGTATGTTGTTGGATGAGCAACAAGGTCTGTCTCGTGCAAATCGTTTGAAGTTGGCTTATGCGGCATCGCAATTTGAAGATGTGCTCAAACAAACCCACCAAGTGGTGCCGTTTCAGTTTGGATCGCGCCCTGAGCGCACGCGCAATTTGGATGCATTGGCATTTGATCAACCCGAATCGAATATTGAGGGCAGTGTGCGTGATGTGCTCAAACAAATGAAAGGCGTGTCGGTTTCGGCGGTGGTGGTGTTTTCGGATGGCGCACAACAAAGTCATCATCTGACTTCTTTGGACGACTTACCTAAAGATGTGCCCATTTTTACTGTTGGTGTCGGTCAAGATGTGGGATGGCGAGATTTGGCGCTTTCTTCTTTGTCGGTAACGCACACACATTTTGATCGTGTGGCAGTAACTGCACATGTGCGAGCCGAGGGTTTGGATGGAAAAGTTGTCATCGTTGAGGTTGTGGATGGCACCCGGATCATTGCAACATCTTCTTTCTTGGTGGCAGAAGGTATTGTTGATCATCAGGTGCGATTGGCATTTGCTCCGCAAGGTGATGGTTGGCGCTCGTATCGTATGCGCGTAAAGTTGAAAGAAGATGAAGATTTAGACTGGATTGTCGAAAATAACATGCGAGACTTTGCCGTGGATAATCGTGAACGGAGTTTTCGCATTTTGTATTTTGGGGGGCGCCCTAATTGGGAAAACAAATTTGTGCGTCGCGCCTTAGATGATGTGCCCCAGTTGGCTTTGTCGAGTCTGATTCGCATTTCGGGAGCTGAGCGCAAATTTGTGTTTCGTGGACGTGATGCCACAATGGCCAATCCTTTGTATGAAGGGTTTGATGATTTGGCGTTGAATGCGCCTCGGTATGACGAGGCGGTTTACGTGCGTTTGGGCGTGGGCGAATCGGAATTGACTACTGGCTATCCTGAAGAGGCGTTGGAGCTGTTTCGGTATCATATGGTTATTTTGGGTGAGGTTGAACGCGACTTTTTTTCACAATCGCATTTGGAATTGACCCGTGACTTTGTGGCCAAACGCGGTGGCAGTTTGTTGTTGTTGGGGGGGCCTCGCTCTTTTGCTGAAGGGGATTGGAATCGGTCGGTTTTGGAGCCTGTTTTGCCTGTTGTGTTGGGAGCTTCGGGAAGTTATCGCGAAGACTTGGTACAAGGCAAACCTACGATTGAAGGTTTACTTTCGGGTGTATGGGCATTAGATGCAGAACCCGATGTTAATGCTATGAAATGGTTGGAATTGCCCGCTTTATTTGGTGTGAATGGTTTTTCGATGACTCGCGCTGGCGCAACGGTTTTGGCGCGAACCGATGGTGAAGAAAATGCGCCGTTGTTTGTATGGCATCGATATGGTGATGGGTTGAGTGCGGTGCTGGCCACGGGTGAAACCTGGGCTTGGCAAATGATGTCTGATAATGAGGATGTTTCTCATGAACGGTTTTGGCGACAATTGGCGCGTTCTTTGGTTACGCGTGTGCCTGATCCCGTGGCCTGGGTTTCTGGAGATGAAGATTTGATCGTTGATGAATATCGTGTCTTGCAATTTATCTTGCGTGATTCTTTGTTCAATGCACGAGAAGGACTGGCAGTAGATGTGACGATGAAAACAGAGGATGGTGCACGGGTTCATTTGCCCGTAACGGAGTCGCTCGAAGTACCCGGTGTCTATTCGGCGGAAATTGCTGCCAAGGTCTCTGGTTTACATCAAGTGACGGTTACCGGAAGAGATGCCGATGGGCATCAGGTCGGGCAGATGGAAACCGCACTTTTATCACATCCCGATTTGCGCGAGTATGCTTCACCCCGTTACGATCCAACATTTCTGAAATCGATTTCTCAAAAAACGGGTGGTGAATTTTATGCCTTGGATGATTTGGATGATTTGGCTGCCAAAATTCCTTGGACCGATCAGGCCAATGCGGTTTTGGACAGATTTGAATTATGGCATTGGCCTCCCTTTTCTGGCATGCTTGTGGTATTGATGGGCTTAGAATGGTATTTGCGTCGGAAGCGAGGGCAACCATGATGGGAGGGCAGAAGGCAAAAGACAAAAGACAAAAAGAGATGGGGCGATTATCTGAGCTGTGGTTGTTTGTGATCCTATTCTTAATGGGGATCGGAACTGGAACTGCAAAGGCGACATCTTTTCATCTGATCGTATGTGGTAGTGGCGGTGAAGAACCTTATGTTGAACGATTTGATGATTGGGGAAAGCGATTGCGTTCTGTGCTGGTTAAGCAAATGGGGCAGGCTGGAAATCGTGTTTATTTGCTGACGGAACAGGGCAAAGATACGGATGGTATATCGGAGTTGGGGGAAATAGAAAAAATATTTCGTCGGGTTGGGCAAGATGTTTCCGCGCAGGATGATGTTTTTGTGTATTTGGTTGGACATGGGAGCTATCGGAGAAATATTGCAAAGCTGAATATTCCAGGAGCAGATTTTACTGTAGAGCATTTAAATGAATGGATGCGACTATGGCCTGCACGCCGTGTTGTGATTGTTAATACGGCATCAAGCAGTGCCGCTTTTGTGAATAAACTAAGTGGCAAGGGGCGTATTGTCTGTGCAAGTACGCGAAGTGTCGAAGAACGCAATGCCACCCGATTTATGGAATTTTTCGTTCAAGCTTTGGAAGAGGGCAGTGCCGACCAGAATCGGGATGAGCGGATTTCGATGCTGGAAATTTGTCGTCAAGCGGCATCTTTGACAGAGGCGTGGTATACAGGAGAAGGATATTTGGCAACTGAACATGCTATATTAGATGACAATGGTGATGGGAAAGGTGCGCGATTGGCCGAAATGACTTCTGTTGTGGCGGATGGAAAAGAGGCTGATCAAATTTTCATATTGGATACTTCTATACCAGAAGGAATCTCTGCAGATTTGGTTGACGCATACCAAGCTGCCATAACAACCGTACAAGATTTGGTAAAAAGAAAGCAGGAGTTGGATTTGACATCATATTATAAGGAGTTGGAACAGCAATTACTAAAAGCCGCGCAATTGAATCGACAGATTCGACAGGGAAAAGATCTATAGATATCGAAAAAACTTGTTCATTGCGCATTCTTAAACAGGATATAAATTTTCCTTATTTTTGCCGAAATGATGTTTTTTGTGGTTAATTGATTGATTATAAACACTTTGGGGTATGTATTGGCGTTCTTGACTATTTGATTGTTTTTTTAAAAAAGTTCTATTTTTCGTTAAATCCTGTTGACATTGGCGTTTTAATAGCGTATTCTATTTAGACTATGAATAAGTTTGGCAGTTCTGTTTCCT
This sequence comes from Candidatus Latescibacterota bacterium, assembly GCA_018650745.1. GTDB lineage: Bacteria > Latescibacterota > UBA2968 > UBA2968 > UBA2968 > JABIFK01. Next base: position 3,794 of record JABIFK010000261.1, read on the forward strand.
ATGCATGTGGTTTAAAAATATGACGAGGCAAGGATCAGAAGTTTAAATCCTTGCCGTTTTTGTATTTAGGACACATTGTATATGTTTTCGTTTGAGAGGTGGTGAAGTACTGTGGCACAAGGAACCGTAAAGTGGTTTAATGACTCTAAGGGTTTTGGCTTTATCGAGCAAGAAGATGGCGAAGATGTATTTGTGCATTTTTCCGCTGTTCAAGGTGAAGGCTTTAAGACGTTGGCTGAAGGTGACCGTGTAGAATTCGAAATTCAACAAGGTCCCAAAGGATTGCAATCTGCAAATGTTATGAAGATCTAAGTAATCATTCATTAAGAATTGTATTGGATTTTTATTCGAACATTTTTTAATATCCAGAATAATAGTTAAGAATTTCTGTTTCCTATGCATGTGATTAAAAATATGACGAGGCAAGGATCAGATGTTTAAATCTTTGCTTTTTTTTGTCTTTAAGATACATAGCAATGTTTTAGTTGAAAGGTGGTAGTACTGTGGCACAAGGAACCGTAAAGTGGTTTAATGACTCTAAGGGTTTTGGTTTTATCGAACAAGAAGATGGCGAAGATGTATTTGTGCATTTTTCCGCTGTTCAAGGTGAAGGTTTTAAGACGTTGGCTGAAGGTGACCGTGTAGAATTCGAAATTCAACAAGGTCCCAAAGGTTTGCAATCTGCAAACGTTATGAAAATCTAAGAAATCATTCATTAAGAATGGTATTGGATTTTTATACGAACATATTTTTAATATCCAGAACAATAGTTAAGCATTTCTGTTTCCTATGCATGTGGTTTGAAAATATGACGAGGCAAGGATCAGAAGTTCAAATCCTTGCCTTTTTTTTATTTTTTAAGATAGATAGCAATGTTCTCGTAGAGAGGTGGTGAAGTACTGTGGCAGAAGGAACCGTAAAGTGGTTTAATGACTCTAAGGGTTTTGGCTTTATTGAGCAAGAAGACGGCGAAGATGTATTTGTGCATTTTTCCGCTGTTCAAGGTGATGGCTTTAAGACCTTGGCTGAAGGTGACCGTGTAGAATTCGAAGTTCAACAAGGTCCCAAAGGCTTGCAAGCTGCAAACGTTATGAAGGCCTAAGCGGCATTCATTCAAATAAGCAGTGTAAAAGGATGCTACTTTATGTAGCATCCTTTTTTTATTTGTATTCTAGATGAAACACACCTTATCTTGGCATAAGATAAAATGTGGGATTGACAAAGTGAAAAGAGAAAGGGTTTGTGATGGCGTTGACAGATGAACAAGTGGCGGATTTTGAGAAGGATGGATTTATCATTGCGCGCGGTGTATTGGCCGATGATGATTTACAGCCCGTGATTGATGAGTTGAGTGTGTTTATAGATCGGCGTGCAAACGAATTGAAGGCGGAAGGGAAAATTGAAGAATTGTATGCCGATGAACCCTTTGAAAAACGATATGGATTGATTTTTAAACAGAGCAAAGAAATTGGGCTTGGCATTGATATTATGCAACTGCGTGGTCGGGCCATGTTTGCATTTTTGCGCAATGATAATTTGGTAGATGTGGCTGCTTCTCTGGTTGGGCCAGAGGTAACGTGCAATCCCATTCAGCATGTGCGGGCAAAACC
>JABIFK010000559.1 GCA_018650745.1 Candidatus Latescibacterota bacterium
CTCATAATCCTGCGTGATATAAACGGCACCCATCTGATTTCCCTAATGCCACCCTCACATTGAAAGACAACTATGGCCAAACTTGAAAACGTCAACACCACCGACATTGGCGCAGCAATCCGCCTCGGGTGTCAAACGATGTGTGCAGTTTTAAATGCCGATGACAATCACCGACCTTTTTTCAGTTCGCAAGTTCGTCCAGAAGCCTTTCTTGCATTCAGTGCCGCCCATTCTGAATCTCACGTTCCAGGCCGTCATTTAAACGCACTCCTCAATGCCGAGCATGTGCTCAACCTTGACATCGATGAAACGGCCATTTCGCACCACACCAACGCCACCTTCTTTTCTTATAGTGGCCCCATCAAATTGCCTTTTAACCGCAGTAAAATCGATGGTCCATTACACAACCTTCGCCCTCATAATGTACGCGAGGGTTTTCATGCTCTTTATGCTCTCGCTGCATATCGTAATTCCGAACAAGCTCTCGACCTAGCAACAGAAAGCATCCAGGATATCCTCACATATTGGTCTCCAAGAACAGGCTGGAATTATGAACACTTGGAAACCCAGCTGGGTTTTGAAATCCAACGTTCCACCTTCATTGTCGGTCTTGCCCGATCCATTGGCCCCTTGGTCAAACTTTATCGCGCAACAGGGCTTGCCTCTGCGCTCGAACTCGCATTGATTCTCAAAGACAAAGCCCTTGAATTCTTCACCTCAGAAGGCACCTACGATCGAGAGCTATTTGGCACACATACCCACTCAACAACCTGCGTGATGTCCTCTTTGGCCCAATTGGCCGATCTCACCTCAGACATCACGCTGCTGCATCGCGTCAAAGCGTTTTACGACAACGGCCTGAGAAGCATTCGTGATGACATCGGGTGGGTCATCGAAAACAGCAACGACAGTGCCAACCCAGATATGGGCGAGTGTAACAACACAGGTGATATTGTCGAGACCGCTCTCATTCTTGGACAACACGGATACCCAGAATATTATCAAGATGCCGAACGCATCTTGAGAGGCCATTTGCTGCCATCGCAATTGCGCGACACATCATTTATAGAAGATCCACCCAACCCAAATAACGAAGACGGCAAACACAATGTGGCCAAACGTCATTTGGGCGCATTCGGGTTTCCTGCCCCATATGGCCATGAACCCATAGATGCAAAACGAATCAGCTTTAACATGGACATCGTAGGTGGTTCTGTTAGCACACTCTGCGACGTATATCGAGCAATTTCAACAGCCGATACAGCAGGCCACTGGGTCAATCTCTTATTTGATCACGAAACAAAGCACATCAAAATTGAATCCCCCTACACGAGTAAGGCACTTACGATTACGGTTAAAACACCCAAGCCCCTGTTCGTTCGCCTGCCCAGTTGGCTCTCGCCTGAAACAGTTCAAATCTCAGCAGGTTCAAAACCATTCCACATAAACAATGGTTATTTATTTTTCGCCCAACCACCCGTTAATCAACCGATTTCACTCTCCTTTGAATTGCCCAAACAAAACTTGGTCCTCAAACATCGCACAAGAGACATCCGCTTAGAACTAAAGGGAGACAACGTTGTTGCAATGGACAACTTTGGAGCCGACCTGACCTTTTTTGACGCCCTACAATAGTATCCAAATTGGATGCATTTAGAGTCCTATACGGGAAGCCAGCACATTCTAAGGGAAATAGAACCATGCCCAGTAACCAGCACGACAATAAAACAAATAGCCTCATCGTTCTGCTCAATACCTACTTTATTCCGGGTAAGGGATATCGCAACCAAACGGGTGGCACCCTTGCAGGAGAAGTTTGGAACCGAGGCACATCAGAGATACAACTCAGATATAATCAGGCCATTCAAAAGACAGCACAAAAAAACGGCTGCTTACTCGCCGATGTTCACGAAGCCCAAAAAGATGCCAACTGGACATTTTGCAGTCCGTCTGGAGAAGAAGACATTCATGCCAACGACCTGGGGCATCAGCTTATTGCCAATAAGATTTTTGAGACCTTGGCCACACAATGCAGTTGCCTATCCATCAAATCTTTACGGGATCGAGAAGAAACAGGCAAGAGCCCGTGGAGAAATGGCCCGAGGTCTTTGGAAGCCAGCCTTATTCGTGACTTTTATCCCGACAGCTCTTACATCAATCAATACACATAAACGATGAACACACCCGCCCACGCCATATTAAACCTATTGGTCTTCAAACGAAGCCAGGAACACAACGCACCCATTCTGATAGGGGCATTGTTACCCGACTCACCCATGTTCATCTTTTACTTTGTCGAAAAGTTCATTCGGAACATGCCAGAAAACACCATATGGGCACACGCTTATTACAATCCGCATTGGCAAGACTTCTTCGACATCTTTAACTCGTTTCCCATCATCGGCCTTCTTTTTGTCATCGCCTTATGGATCAAAAACAATTGGCTTCAGCTCCTATGCAAAAGCATGGCCTTACATTGTATTTTTGACCTCCCCTTGCATCATGACGACGGGCACCGCCATTTCTTCCCATTAACCCATTGGCGATTCTCAAGCCCAATATCCTACTGGGACCCAAACCATTATGGGCAAATATTCGGTCTCTTTGAAGCTGCACTTGTCATTATCGGCAGTGTGATACTCTTTCGCATCCATACGTCAAAAGTGTGGCGGGTTTCC
>JABIFK010000259.1 GCA_018650745.1 Candidatus Latescibacterota bacterium
ATAGTATGTATAAATTTAAAAGTGGCCCCAAGCCCGTTCTGGTGATGACAATGCCTCGTTCGACCAAAGGTGGCAACTTTGTTCCTGCAGATATGCCTTTAGAAGCGGGTGAAGCCATCGAATTTAGCTATAGCTTGGCATTGTCTGAAGCCGACGGCAATACACTCTATTTTACAGCCAAAGCCACGTATGTACAAACCGCACTCTTCATTGCCAATTTGGATGATCCCACCAAACCGTGGGTTGGCTCACGTGATGCGACGGAAAAAAAATATGGTGAAGCGGGCGTGAATAAGGGCGAAGAAGTGTTGCAGGTGCGTGTCGATCAAGTGACCGTGTTTCCCAATCCGCCAGAATCCTTTACAGCAGATCAGCTTTCACCTTATTTATTTTCACCCGAACTTCATGTCTTGGGCGGCGGTGGTGTTTGGGCCAAGCGGGGGGGCAACGGTTATTTTGAAGGCATTCCAGACATGCTGGATAAGTATATCGAAAAAATTGAGGAAAAGAAGGTCATTAAGCCGGTTACACTTATTGAGTTTGGGATCGATGAAATATCGATGTTTGTGAGTATCAACCCTTTGACCGATATTGATCACGATTTTCTGGCCCCTTCGGTTTTGCGCAAACCCAATGACAATTTGCAAAAAATAAATACAGCACTGGGTTTTTTGCTCAAGTTTGAAGTTGCCGATGAGATCAAAGAACTCCTGATGCGAACGTGTGGGGCAAAAATTGGGAAAGAAGCTGAAGTTTGGCTCCCGCTTACTTTGGGACAGATGACAGATGCTGAACCTGGCAAATTGCGGTTGTTGTTCCAGATTTTTCCACGCGATTTGATGCAGGAAACGAACCCGACGCGGCGTAAGAAGTTTCCGGGCATTAAGTTTGTGCCGCCTTTCACGTTGCATCCCAACCCTGAAGATCACAATACCTATCGCAAAATGATGGTGGCCATTGGCCAACGGATGAAGGATGATTCTCGCCCAGATGAAGAGAAAAACAAACTTGCTTCGGTTCAGGACTCGATCAAAAGCCGCCGCAAGGAAACCAAAGGCAAATATGTAGATGAGAATCTGAAAAAAGCGTTCTCCAAACGCAGAGAAGCAAAAAAGCGTGAGGAAATGCAAGGGTAAAATAGCAGGCATCAGGCAGACCGGAGATGTGGCCCAACCACCCAATTTTGGAGGTCGCTTTACATCTAACCTTTGTCGTCTGTGGTTTCATTTTTTTAAAGAGTCGTTCTAAATAGCCAAAGTGCTTTAGACGGCTCTTTTTTATTGTGATGAACGCTTGCGTCAGCAGATTCAACGAGGGCTTTATTGATTGTGGTGCGTGATTGGCCTACTTTTTATCCATCGTCCACCGATCCAGTAGGCACATAATTGCGTAGGGAATTAATTTATGAGTGTACAGAGACATCCAATAGAAGAAGCCTTGGCACAGCGAATTTTGCTGCTTGATGGTGCAATGGGCACCATGATTCAGGCATATGAATTAGATGAGTCTGTTTTTAGAGGCAGTGAGTTTCGCACCCATTCGGTCGATTTGAAGGGGTGTAATGATCTGTTGGCGTTGACGCAGCCGCATTTAATTGAAGAGGTGCACGGTCAATTTTTGGCGGCGGGATCAGATATTATTGAGACCAATACCTTTAATGCCACGTCCATTTCGATGGCAGAGTACCAATTGCAAGACTGTGTTTATGACCTCAACCTAAAAGCTGCTCAGGTGGCGCGGCGTGCCGTGGACGCATTTTCGGCAAAAACGCCCGACAAACCTCGGTTTGTTGCGGGCGCAATTGGCCCCACGAGCGCAGCGCTGTCATTGTCACCCGACGTAAATGATCCCGGGTACCGCACACACACGTTTGATCAGGTTGAAGCCTCTTATTATGAACAATTACGTGGGCTTATGGATGGTGGCGTGGACTTATTGCTCACCGAAACCATTTTTGACACATTGACTGCCAAAGCTGCTCTGTTTGCAATTGACAGATATTTCAGAGAACATAACGTGCGAGTCCCCTTGATGATTTCGGGGACCATTACAGATCAAAGTGGGCGTACTTTATCTGGGCAAACCATTGAGGCCTTTTGGCTTTCAATTGCGCATCTGAATCCGCTGAGTGTGGGTATTAACTGTGCCTTGGGTGCGCACGATATGCGCCCATATGTTGAGACTTTGTCGCACTTTTCTTCGGCACTGACCAGTTGTTACCCCAATGCGGGATTGCCCAATGAGTTTGGCGAATATGATGATACGCCCAAACATATGGCCGGTGTTTTGGGTGATTTTGCTTCCCAGGGTTGGTTAAATATGGTGGGTGGGGGCTGTGGTACGACGCCAGATCATATTCATGCGATTGCGGAGGCGGTGGATGGTAAAGCCCCGCGTACTTCGCCCAATCGACCTGATTTGTCGCGGTACAGTGGTTTGGAGCCGATGGTTATTTATCCCGATTCCAACTTTACAATGGTGGGTGAACGCACGAATGTGACGGGGTCTCGTCGATTCGCACGATTGATAAGGAACAAAGATTACCAAGTTGCATTGGGTGTGGCGCGTGATCAAGTGGAGGGCGGCGCCAATATTATTGACATAAATTTGGATGAAGGGTTGCTGGACTCTAAGGCTGAGATGACCACTTTTTTGAATTTAATTGCTGCCGAACCCGATATTTCGCGTGTGCCTATTATGATTGATAGCTCTGACTTTGAGGTGATTGAGGCGGGGTTGAAATGTGTGCAAGGCAAAGCGATTGTCAATTCGATCAGCCTCAAAGAAGGCGAAGACGAATTCAGGGAACACGCAAAAACGGTGATGCGTTACGGTGCGGCCGTGGTGGTGATGGCGTTTGATGAAGCAGGTCAGGCGACAACGGTTGAGGAGAAGGTTCGGATTTGTAAACGGGCTTACGATATTTTGGTCGATGAATTGGGCATGCACTCCACAGATATCATATTTGATCCCAATATTTTAACGGTGGCCACGGGCATTGAAGAACATAACGATTACGCCGTGAATTTCATTGAAGCGGTTCGAGAAATTAAAAAAGTGTGTCCGGGGGCCAAAACCAGTGGTGGTGTGAGTAATGTCTCTTTTTCGTTTCGTGGCAATGATTATTTGCGCGAAGCCATTCATGCCTCCTTTTTATATCACGCCATTGGTGCTGGATTGGATATGGGTATTGTAAATGCTGGGCAGTTGATGGTTTATGAAGAAATTCCCAAGGATTTGCTTGAGCGCATTGAAGATGTACTGTTCAATCGGCGCGAAGATGCTACCGAACGATTGGTTGATTTTGCAGAGTCGGTAAAGACGGCGGGCAAAACCCGAGAAAAGGACGATGCTTGGCGAGAAGGCACCGTTGAAGCGCGGTTTAGGCATGCCCTGTTGCACGGTCGCAGTGATCATTTGGACATAGATTTGCAAGAGGCATTGGAAAAATACAAGCCTCTGGAGATCATCGAAGGGCCGTTGATGGATGGGATGAATATCGTGGGAGACCTTTTTGGTGCAGGAAAGATGTTCTTGCCCCAAGTGGTGAAAACGGCTCGGGTGATGAAGCAGGCGGTGGCTTTTTTGCACCCACTATTGGAGGCAGAAAAAGCAGGTGGCGGCAGTTCTCGCGGTAAGATTCTGATGGCGACTGTCAAAGGGGATGTGCACGATATTGGCAAAAATATCGTGGGCGTGGTGTTGGGGTGTAACAATTACGAAGTGATTGATTTGGGTGTGATGGTGCCTGCGGATCAGATTTTGAAGACGGCGCGTGAAGAGGCTGTTGATATTATTGGTTTGAGTGGTTTGATTACGCCGTCTTTGAATGAGATGGTTCACGTGGC
>JABIFK010000924.1 GCA_018650745.1 Candidatus Latescibacterota bacterium
ATACACCCTACGCCTTTTTACACCGCCATCATATCGAATGGTATCCATCCACAGAACAAAAAGAAACCGCGACCGCACAATTGCCCTACATTGCCCGCAACAATTTCACACACCAACGCACCGACAGCCGTCACCCTGTTACTTTCACCTATATTCGCCGCCCCAACTACTATGCCGCCTTCAACGCAGGCCACCAGCTCAGCCCCCAACAACGCTACGGCCTCGGCCTCCTCTACCACCCCAAAATCGGTTCCGTCCTCCAATCACAAACCAACACCACCGACGCAGCCTGGGGTACAAGCATCAACGGCACGCTCTACGAAGCCAGCGATCTTCAAGCTCAATTCCAAATCAACACCAACTCGATCACACCCCAAGTCGGTGCGCACGATCTGCCCGAGGGTGATTTCGAAGTCACTTACCCTCTCGGTGAAAGCGGCAACAAAACAACTCTTTTCACCAACGACGCAATCGATGTCGCGGTACAACATACAGGCACATTTACCGAAATCATTCCGCTGCTCAAAAAACCTTCGGACACGCTGCAAACAAACAACAACCAACTCACCCTAAATCGTGAGAACGTGACACTCACCCTCGAAGCTGATAACCCAATCATTATTCAAGAAACCAAGCATACTTCTGGTAATTGCATCGTTGTTGCCGCACACATTACGGCCGAGAATAGTCTGACCTATCGTTTAAGTTTCGCTTAAAATCGCCTCATAAACGCTGTTACTGTAAATTTCAATAACAAGTACGCTTAAGGACAAAATGGACTTAGGCCATATCATCACAACACACAATCAAATTGCCCTCAGGGTCAGGAAAAGACAACGAACGCCAATGCACCCATCCATTCTCTATTTCACATCTGATACACATTCGCTTTCTCAGCATCCTCTGTCAAATACTGCACAAACTCCCATTCCACACCATTATCATCAAACACATACGTGCGCTTGCGATAATCAATCTCTTCGGCCAAGTCGCCCGTCTCATAACCTGCCTCAACAAGCCGAGCAATCACACCGTCCAAGTCATCCACTACAAATCCAATATGATTAATACCCAAATCGCGATAAGGTCTACGATCACTATCCGTCGTGGGTGTAACCGATTCCAATGCAATATAGGTCTCATCCGTCCCCACGTGTAACCACTGCTTTTGTCCACCCTCAATCTCAACCGTATCACCGCCTCGAGATTGAAAATCAGGAAAAACCGTCGTCAAAAATCGCACACCTTCTTCCATATCCTTCACCGTAATATTTGCATGTTCCAATCTACAAGACATACATACCCCTGTCATTTTTGATGAAATTTCCCAAAATACAACCAGTAACGAAAAACGATGGTTTTCAACACCGTTTTCAACGATTGCCAGATTTGTTCAGAGCAAACTCATGCTTACAAATTTTTTAAAAATAAAGTTTTATCTATATATTACCGATATCATGAACCCACCCCTTCACCTCCTTGACAGTATGCCATCTTGTATATTGTGCATACATACCTCTACATTTTGTAACACAAGAAGAGGGTTTACCAACAACCATGACCATCGACCAAGAAATTTTAGGAGCTTAAATGACCTTTTTTAACGATATGCGAATGACGGCCAAACTTATGTTTTCGTTTGGAATCGTTCTTACCCTCCTACTTATACTCAGCACCACCGCATATCTCACGACAAAAAGCAGCCAAGAGAACTCCTTATGGGTGGAACATACTTATAAGGTCATAAGCACCGCCGAAGACGCATTGGCCGGTTTGGTGAACATGGAAACAGGTTATAGGGGCTTTCTGGTAACAGGCAAAGATGAATTCCTGGAACCCTATAGAAATGGAATCGTAACGGCTACGACCCAACTCACACAGCTCCAAGAGTTGACATCCGACAACTCTGGACAAGTGGCACGGTGGCAGGATCTTTTGCAACGAACAGCAGCTTGGCAAACAGAGGTTACCGAACCCGGCATGCAACTTCGTCGAGATATTTTGATCGGAAAAGCGACCACCAATGCATTAATTGAGTTTGAATCCAGCGGGTTGGGCAAAACACATTTTGATGGTATGCGAGCCATCTTTGCCGACGCCATCGGTGAAGAAAAGGTATTGTTAAACAAACGAACAGAAGACAGCGCCAACGCCAGCACAATGCTATTAAACGTGCTGCTCTGGGGCTCTCTGAGTGCAATTCTAATGGGTCTTCTTATTGCTTACCTCACCTCAAAAGCAATTTCTCGTCCTCTCAACCAAGTGGTAACAATGATCCAAGAAATTGCCAAAGGCAATTTGAACCAAAGGTCGAACATCCGCCAGAAAGATGAAATCGGCCAGCTTATCCGCACTTTCCAAGATCTGGTTACCTACATTCAGACCGCAGCATCAGCAGCCAACGCACTCAGCGAAGGCAACTTAAATATCCAAATAGAAGCTCAATCCAGCCAAGATGTGCTGTCTCAAAGTTTCTCAACAATGATTCAGAACTTGAGCAACATGATTCGTGGTATTGCCCAAAATGCCACGACCCTCAATACCACATCTCAAAAACTATCCAACGTCGCCCAACAAATGGCAGGAGAGGCCACTTCGCTAAGTGACAAATCCAACACTGTAGCTGTCGCTACCGAACAGATGAGCGCCAATATAAGAATTGTCTCAACAAGTACCGAAGAAATGACCGCTACCATAGGCGAAATTGCGCAAAATGCCGAAACAGGTCGCAAGGTCACCTCAGATGCTGTCCTGGGTGTTCAACAGGCCACATCCAACGTAAAAGAACTCCAAATTGCCGCCAATGAAATATCGAAAGTTATTGAAGTCATTATGGAAATCGCCGAACAGACCAAACTCTTAGCACTCAATGCCACCATCGAAGCCGCAAGAGCGGGCGAGTCCGGTAAGGGCTTTGCAGTTGTCGCCAGTGAAGTGAAGGATCTGGCACAACAAACCAACGATGCCACAGATGAGATCAGAACAAAAATCGAAACCATGCAAAAATCTACCGCCAGTACGGTGACAGAAATCAGTCAGATCAACGACGTGATGGCTCAGGTCAACGATCTCGTTTCAAGCATCGCTTCAGCAGTTGAGGAACAATCGATTACCACCCAAGACATTGCCAAAACGATCACTGAAACAGCGCAAACCACGGACAGCGTCGCTTCAGATATCGCCGAAGTTAACCAGTCCAGTGGCGAGGTAAAAGATGTTACAGATGTCATTAACACCCATTCCACCGAACTGTCTCATATGGGCGAAACATTACAAAAAACTGTGAGTGGATTTACATTCAATACCTAAACTAAGAATCATAAAACACAGAGACCCAAAGGCCACCATAATACGCGCCCCACCCCATCAATAGATCATGATAGGATGGGGCGACTTCGTTTCTGGTTTCCTATTTCTGTCCTTAAGCCACCTCTTCATCCGGGTCCTCTGCCGACAAATCCTCACCCCGATGTAAGCGCAAAGCCAAATTCGCCGTTTGTCGCAACGCGCGTGCGGTCGGTGCATGAGCGGCCAAATAACGCGTCACAGCCACAAGCGTAATATTGGCGCGGTCTTCATCCAATTCCTCAACCTGAGCAAACGCCGCTTCAAGCATCTGGAACGAATGGAACTCTGCATCTTCACGCAACAGCGCGTGGCCCAATTGTTCCTGCAACGTCGCCCGAGAATGACCCTGCGACAAATACCGATAAGTGATACGACCCGCCTCATCGGTCTGTGCCTGCGTATCTAACAATCCGATAAATGAATCCATCAATTCAGACG
>JABIFK010000252.1 GCA_018650745.1 Candidatus Latescibacterota bacterium
ATTGTCCCTTTGGTCTTGTTCTTCTTTTTGGGAGAGGGACGATCGATTAAGCGTGCTTTGATTGAATTGGTTCCCAACCAGTATTTTGAGATGGTCCTGAATCTCCTTTATCGTATTGATGTGCAATTGGGAGGTTACATTCGCGGGATGATTATGTCGGTCATGATTATTTCTATTTTGTCTATTACAGGACTCTATATTATTGATTTAGAGTATTTCCTGGTGATTGGCACATTGGCAGGTGTTGCGAATGTTATTCCATATTTGGGACCACTGATTGGCATTATTGGAGGTGTGATTGCGGCAGCATTGCAATATTCGACTTTAAGTTTGGCCGTGGTATTACCCGTGGTGGTGGTCTTTTTGTTTGTGCAAATTATGGACAACGTTTTTGTGGCTCCTGTTGTTGTGGCTCGCAGCGTTAATTTGCATCCGCTCATTGTTATTTTTGTGGTTTTGGTAGGCAGTCAGTTGTTTGGTGCGGTGGGTATGATTTTGGCTGTGCCGGCGACTGCCGTTATTAAAGTATCTGCCCAGACTATTTATGAAGGTTTGAGAAGTTATTCCGTATAAATATGTACTCTGATCATTGAGGCAAGGAGTTAGAGAAACTGATGAGTGATCAAGAAGAAACATTGGCAAAGTCTTATGATCCAGATACAATCGAAAAGACTTGGTATGACTATTGGCAACAAAAAGGATACTTTCGGCCCGAGTTTCGGCCCGAAGGAAAGCCTTACACCATAACGATCCCCCCGCCCAATGTGACGGGGGAATTGCATATGGGGCATGCTTTGCAACACGCGATTCATGATTCTGTATTGCGTTTTAAGCGTATGCAGGGATTTCGAACCTTGTGTTTGCCCGGTACGGATCACGCCGGTATTGGCACACAGATGAAAGTGGAACAGGAAATATGGGAGACTGAAAAAAAGACCCGGCACGATATTGGCAGAAAAGAATTGTTGAAGCGAATTTGGGCCTGGAAAGAGAAATATGGCAGCACGATATTGCGGCAGTTGCGTGACTTAGGGTGCAGTTACGATTGGTCACGCGAACGTTTTACGATGGACGAAGGTTATGCCAATGCGGTGTTAGAGACATTTGTTCGGTTCTATAAAAAAGGTTGGATCTATCGGGGCAAACGAATGGTGAATTGGTGCCCGCAGTGTGGCACGGTGATCTCTGATTTGGAAGTAGAAGAACACGAAATTCAAAGCCATCTGTGGCATATTCGTTATCCGGGCGTGGATGGTGCACCGGATGTGGTGGTGGCAACGACGCGTCCTGAAACGATGTTGGGGGATACTGGGGTTGCTGTTCACCCCAGTGATGCCCGCTGGCAAGGTGCTGTTGGCAAACAAGTGATGTTGCCCTTGGTGGACAAGCCCATTCCGATTGTAGCTGATGAATATGCGGACCCCGAAATGGGAAGTGGGGCCGTGAAAGTAACACCGGCGCACGACCCGAATGATTACGAAGTGGGACAACGCCACGATCTTGAAGAGATTCTTGTGATTGGTTTAGACGGTCAAATGACTGAAGATGCTGGTGCGTATGCTGGCCAAGATCGTTATGCCTGTCGAAAGGCCGTTGTTGCCGCACTTGAAGAACTTGGTTTGATGGTCAAGATTGAAGATCATACTCACGCGGTGCCCCATCATGACCGATGTGGCACTGTGATTGAGCCGATGCCATTGGAGCAGTGGTTTGTGTCTATGCGCGATTTGGCCGATCTCATATTGCCTGTGTTGCGCGAAAAGCAGATCGAATATGTGCCTGACCGTTTTCGTGAATATTCGATCGATTGGTTAGAAAATATACGTGACTGGTGTATTTCTCGGCAGTTGTGGTGGGGACATCGCATTCCAGTGTGGACGTGTGAAGACTGCGATGAAGTGCTTGTCAGTGTGGATTCACCTGAGGTTTGCACATCTTGTGGTAGCCAAAAATTAATTCAAGACCCCGATGTTTTGGATACGTGGTTTTCTTCGGCATTGTGGCCATTTGCCACAATGGGTTGGCCTGAGGAGACTGAAGATTTAAAGACCTATCATCCCACCGATTTGATGATTACTGGGCGAGATATTTTATATCTGTGGGTCATTCGGATGATTATGACGTCCGAGGAATTTTTGGGCGAGATTCCGTTTAAAACTGTGTTGGTGCATCCGACGGTGCAGACCCGTGACGGCAAGCGAATGAGCAAGTCTTTGGGAACTGGGATTGACCCGCGCGAATTGATTGCTGCTTATGGTGCCGATGCTACGCGTTTGTCATTATTGTACCAATGTGGTAATTCGCAAGACATTCGTTTTGATGCCGAAGTAAAAGACAACAAATTGCAAGCTTCGCCCATTGCAGAAATGTGTCGTAACTTTTGCAATAAGATTTGGAATGCCGCTCGGTTTGTACACATGAATATGTCTGAGCGCGATGTTCAAGATCCGGCCTTGCGTACATTACCAGATGATGTTTCGGAGTTAGCAGATCGCTGGATTTTGAGTCTTTACAATCGTACGGTGTTGCAAGTGACGCAATCTTTGGATGCGTATCGCTTTGATGAAGCTGCACGTGGGCTTTACGATTTTGTGTGGAGTGCCTACTGCGATTGGTATGTGGAAATGGCGAAGGTGCGTCTCAATGGCAACGATGCCAAAGCACGCGAGCAGGTGCAGTCTATTTTGTGTGTTGTACTGGAAGGCACGCTGCGCTTGATGCATCCCATTGCACCGTTTATTTCAGAAGCGTTGTGGCAAACTTTTCCACACGAAGGTGATGCTCTAATTGTTGCTGATTGGCCTACACATGATGATCTGTGGCTAAATGATACTGCTGAGCGTGAGATGGCACAGTTGCAAGAGGTCGTTGGTGCTGTGCGCAATATTCGAGGCACAATGCGTATTCCACCTGGCAAGCGTGTCGATGTGGTGTTCAAAACGACATCTTCAGAAACAGAGTCTATTTTGTCTGCTGCCCAACATTACGTGAAAGAGTTGGCGCGTATTGAAACGCTGACTATTGGTGCCGATGTGGCACGGCCCTCTCAATCTGCCAGTGCTGTTGTAGGAGATACAGAAGTGTTTGTGCCTTTGGCTGGCGTGATTGATTTGGATGTGGAACGGCAACGCTTGGAAAAAGAAATTGGTGGGTTGGAAAAAGCCGTAGGTGGGTTGGAAAAGAAGTTGGGCAATGACGCATTTCTGAAAAATGCGCCTGCTGAAGTTGTAGAAACCGAACGTGCGCGTCAAATTGAATATCAGACCACGTTGGCCAAGTTACAAGAAAATTTAGCTATATTGGCTGAATAATTTGAACATTGTATTTTGCAAAGCTTGATCCGGGTAGGAGATGGAAAATGGTACAGAATTTTATACTTCGCATCATACTTTATTGCCTGATCTGTGGTACCATTTATTCGGGTATCGCAGCCGCGGTCATTTATAAGTATAAAGATGATTTGCCTTCTTTTGCGAAATTAGAAGATTTTGATCCCGCACAAACAACCAATATCTATTCCGCTGATGGTGTGGAGTTGAGAACGTTTTGGATTCAGCGCCGGGACCCGATTAATTATGAACACGTACCAAAAGCGGCCGTAGATGCGCTGGTATCAACTGAAGATCAAGGGTATTGGCGACACTGGGGGGTGAGTGTACCCGATATTATTCGGGTGGTGCTTCGCAATATCTATGTGAGTCGTGGGTCGAGTTTGCGTGGGCATGGGGCCAGTACGGTGACGCAACAACTAACGCGTCACTTATTTTTGACTTTGGATCAAACGTGGCAACGTAAGATTAAAGAACAGATGACTGCCGTGTTGTTGGAACGGACGTATACCAAAAGTGAAATTCTGACGATGTATTTTAATCAGATGTTCTTTGGGCGAGGGGCTTATGGTTTAAAGGCTGCGGCCTCTCGTTTTTTTAATAAGGATTTGGATGATTTAGACCTTCACGAGTGTGCTTTCTTGGTGGGCGTGCTTCAGTCTCCCAGTTCTTATGCACGGCAACGAAACTACGACCGTGCTGTGAGGCGACGAAATCTTGTGCTTACGCGAATGAGAGAAATGGGCAAGATTACCAATGCAGAATATCGCACAGCCAAAGAAGCACGCGTTATTTTTAGCGCACCTCAAGAAGAGGCTGGGCGTGCTCCTTATTTCACAGAAGAGATTCGAAAGTATTTGGAACGCAC
>JABIFK010000245.1 GCA_018650745.1 Candidatus Latescibacterota bacterium
AATACACCATGAAGCAATGATTCAAAACAGCCAGATCCACATTGAATTTTGAAGCATGTTCTCCTAACTCTTCGAGCTGTGCCACCAATTCTGGCAGCATCTGCTCAAACCGAATGCCCACAACTGCATTCGGCTTTTCCATAGACACAGGTTGCCCATCAATGATGGGCAATGTCATAACAGAACCGCCCAAGAGTGCACACGCTTCTACTTGGGATTTTAACTGTGCCATGTTCTCATCTTTAGAGGCATCCAAATGCCCTAAGCGCGTACCCGATCCCATAGCAGGCAAGCGCACACCCAAATTATCTACCAGAGGTTTCAACGCTTCAGCGGCATTGCGAATATCCCCCTCCACATCCCATCCCCCAACATAAATTTCAACATCGAAAATTTCTTCTTTGGCAGCAAACGTTATAATATCATCCATCGTCCGTTGATCATCTGCCAAAGCACCACGCAAACAATAACTCATCACAGCTGCTTGCATTGTTCTCCCTCCCAAATAATCCGCATTGATAAATCCCACTCATCTACAATGAGCCCAACCTAAATAAAAGCAACCCCACTGTCCAGTTAAAGACAATGGGGTTGCTTTTATGCGTGCATCACATTAAGCATGGCTGATAACAGAGGGTTCTCCAGACCAATCAAGTTGACGGTACAAACCTCTTGCCCTCACCTTTAAGTGCTTCAATGCAGACGTTTTGATTTGGCGCACACGTTCACGGCTCAAATCCAACTCACGTCCAATCTCGGCCAAATTATCGCCCCCAAGCCCATCAAGCCCATAATACTTGCGCACAACATCAGCCTCACGGGGTGTCAACGAATCCAACAAAAACTCTACCTCTTCTGTTTGCCCAATTTGCTCTACAGGTTCTAATTTGTCTTCTATGCGGGGGTCAGATATTTTTTCCAATAAACTACAATCCTGATCACTCCCCAAATCATCAAAAGAGCATACATCCCGATTGCTGTTCAAGACCAACTGAACCTTTGCCACCGTTTCATTCATTTCTGCAGCAATTTCATCAGTCGTAGGTGACCGCTCCAACGTTTGCTGCAATTCTCGTGAAACCCGTTGGACTTTGCTCAAGAGATCTACAACATGCCCGGGCAAATGGATCAAATGCTGCTCTCCAGACAAAGCTTTTAAAATGTATCGCCGGATCCACCAAACCGCATAGGTGATAAAACGCACACCGTTTTTTCCATCAAATCGCTTAGCAGCCTCCAGCAACCCCAAATTGGCAGAGCTGATCAAATCTTCCAAAGGCAATCCGCGTCCCTGATATCGTTTGGCGACGTCTAAAGCAAAACGTAAATTGGCAGTTACCAATTGATTTCTGGCTCTCAAATTACCTTTTTTGATACGTTCAGACAGTTTCTGCTCTTCTTCTCGTGTCAAAGGATGTGTTTTGCGCACATCTTTAAAATAGGAGCCCAAATCACTGTTCTTAAACTGCTTGCCTAGTATCATTTTAATTGCCTTTCACAATCACGAACCCATCAGATAAGAAATTTAGAAAACACGACTTTATTCGTACCGCAAACAGCACTTTAACTGACCACACACACCCACTAGCTTTGACAGGTTCTGCGATGCAGTTTGAGCCTGAGCAATCTGTGATGGCACCGTCTTGGGTGTTTCGATAAAACTCGAACAGCACAATTCTCTTCCACAAGCCCCACACCCCCCCATCATTTGAGCCTCAATTCGGGGGCTAATTTGTCGCAATTCAATACGGCGATGATACACGCGCGCCAAATCTCTGACCAAAGCCCGAAAATCAACCCGTTTGTTGGCTGTAAAATAAAACGTAATGATTTGCCCTTGCGTATCCCACGCAACCCCAACAGGCTTCATGGGCAAATCATGTTCTTCTATTTTTTCCGAAAACACATCAAACGCAGCACGCTCTTTTTGTTTCAAATCCAAAGCCAGATCATCATCTACCGAAGAGGCGGGTCGGATATCTGTATCTTGACCCGGTGCAGCGGTATCATCCGTTTGTCCCTTCCATATCACTTTTCCCACATCTTGTTGCCCTTCAACAACCACATGATCTCCAATAGATAACCCACATGAGCACCCTTTGCAAAACCGTGTCCTGCTAGGCCGTTTATATTCTATTTCGTAAAGTTGGTCCATTTAAGTTCCCTTGGTTTACTGCGATTCTTTTAAACGAAATCGAATAGCCTGCGTCATGCGCACACTAACAGGTTTGTCATTTTGCATAGCCGGTTTAAATGTAAACTTGAAAACCGCATTCAATGCTGCATCGTGGAAAATAGCGGGACCACGTATTACCCGCGCACCTTTGATAAAACCATCTCTACCCACAGTAAATTCCACGAATACAGTTCCCGTCAAACCTGCTTTGCGGGCTACTTCTGGATAAACTGGGGCGGCCTGCTTAATCGACGTCGGAGCTTGCTCTACTGCCCAAAATTCAACGATTTCTTCTTCAGCTTCTCCCTGATCACGACTGCCAGGCGGTGGGGGCGGTGGCAAATCGACCTGCGCATCGTCAAAATCAAGATCCGTCGATTCAATCGTAACATCATCGGGTATGTCGTCACTTTCTGTTTCAATAGGCACTGCCGGACGAGGTGGCGGGGGTGGGCGTTTGATTTGTTGCGTCTCTGGCAAATCTTGAATTTCAATGACATGGGCTATTTTCTTGATTTCTGAAGCTTCGGACTCAAATCGGGGAAATACCAAGGCTATTGAAGTATGCAACACAAGAGTGATTCCCATACAAATGTTTAGAACCCTGCGGTAAGCGAGCTGTAAATCTGCTTCGGGTTGCTTGACCCTAATAATCTCCGGCGTAATCCACTTTTTGGGGGGCGAGATCCGCGCATCTGCTGCTGTTCTCACCCGCTCTGTATGTTTTGGCGAACCCAAGTTCTGCTGACCGCCAGTTTGATTTTGTTTTGTTTTGTCCAGTAACATGAACCCCTCCCTCACTTCAAGGTCTATTTTACGCTACGATGCTCATCTATAACGCAACCCGTGTGCCAAACTTTCACGCCCCAAACAAAAACAAATAAGCAAATATTTTTTAATGACTTAAGCAACCTACCCC
>JABIFK010000243.1 GCA_018650745.1 Candidatus Latescibacterota bacterium
GCTTCCTTGTCACCGCGCGAAGCCATAATGTTAAGGTTGGGCGGGCAACCGGTCCTTATGTATGGCTCTTGCTTCCATGTCTCCGGGTCGTCCTTCATGATACCCCGTTCCTCAAGCTCGCGCCAGGCACAGGCCACGATATCCGCCGCGATCTGTTTCGAGACCGCGCCCTTAACCAAGACCCAGCCATGCTCAAGGAAGTGCCGCGCTTCCGTCGACGACAGAGTGGTGCACTTGGCCATCGACTGCTCCATCATTGCTTCAAAAGCTGCGTTCATCGTGCATCTCCACTCTAATTTTCACTTTGCGGATGTGTCATTGACTAAATAGGGGGCGGTTTCGGCCTTAAGTCGTTCTACCAACCAAACTTTAATGATTGATTGACGCGTAACACCTATACGCGCCGCTTCCCGATCTAAAGAATCGACGACCCAAGAAGGGAAGTCAACATTGATACGTTTGTGTTCTTGGTTAACACGACGTGCTGTCGAAAGATCAAGAGCATCTACGATGTCTTCTTTGTTTTCATCGAATTTTTTTTCAAAATCCTTAGCGTTCATACAGTTCAATCTCCTTCTTGCGAGATCTCCTAACAGAAATCAAGCGAATATACTCATTTCGGTAGGTAATAACAGCTGACCAATGTTTTGCACCAATCAGTCCGATAACGAGGAATCAAAGCTCATCATCAGACTTTGCCTGGATTTCGAGAACGTCGGGATTTTTCCAGAGTTCCTGAGCGACCAGAAAATCGATGCCCGGCTTTTCCTGATTTGCTTTGCTTTTGTCTTCATCAAACTCAAAATCCACCATGAGTATAAATTACACCTTTTTTACTCATTGGACAATGTGAACGTCTTCATCCGCGAAATCTTCTCCAACAAGGCACTACGTTCGCTTCCTGGCAACCTTGCGACTCATTTTAAGCACCCATCATCATTACCAAGAAAAATGATTTTCTCTCCTGATAGAATATAGACTTCTCCAGGGGGATTTGCGCCTTTGAGGTCTCCCCTCGGGGTCACCATAAAAATACAGTCTGTTGATACCAAAAGCCCTTCTGGATTCGAATCCAGAAGGGCTTTTTCATTTGATGGTATCTCTATTCAGGTAACATGTTCCAAGATGAGTTCTTCCGCTGCTCGGGTGTGGCAAACTCAAATGTACCATGTAAATCTTGAATATATACATTTACGTCTTGAGATGTCCACGATTACAAATCACATCAAATTTCGCCTATTCAACTTTTCGAACGGACATTTTTCCTTGTAAGCTAAAATCCTATGCTGGGAAAATTGCCTTTATCATACTTAGCACTGGCCCCCCAAGCGATGGTTTTGGTTGTTGCGTCTACCTTACCAACGTGATACCATAGATCGCTGGCCCCCGTGTGGGACTGATGCACCTCCACCACCACATTTCCCCTGAGAGCCAGTGTTGGGATTTGCCCACGGTCATACTTGGCACTGGGCCCCCAGTCAATTTCAACCGTTTCAGGATTGATCTTACCCACCCGACACCACAAATCAGTAGTGGCGTGCCCTTGATGTACCTCCACCACCAAACTGCCGTCAGTGTCAACCATGGGTGTGTGTCCCTTGTCGTATTTGTGACTGTCTCCCCATGCAATGGTAAGACTTTCCGAGTCTACATTGCCGACGCGATACCAAAGCTGGCCCCCACTTATCGACTCATGAACATCAACCACATAATCATCACCAGAAGCTAGTCCAATCCCCAACACCAAAGAGAAAACCATCAACCCCAGAATTTTTAGTTTCGAGACGTGAGATCTTGTTGTCTTTACCATTTGAAGCCTCCTGAAATATGAAGTTCAGCGCCTATAAAATCGGCCAACGATTTGTCGGCCTCTTACTTGAGGTGCGCAATATCAAACAATTTGACCTTTTAATTGATAAAATAGCGAATCAAATGCCGTTTTAAACGCGATTTTACAAACCGTTCGTGAGTTGACAATCCATTTGAGGTCGCTCATATTTACTACTTAAAGTAAGCGTCCCGAGGTTAAACGTGCACAACTTACGCCGAGAAACAGTTACCTTACGTCATGAACGCGACATTAAAAAAAGTGTGGACCATATGTTAGACAACCCAAAAGCGAGTTTCAAGTCACGATGTGTTTATATTGCTCCTAACTGTCTACAAAGGCGTTAACACGTTGGTCCTCCCGCAGCACCTTCCCCTTTTATTTAGTACCAATTGACCCCTCTTAAAATTTCATTGGTACCCGGATTGAATTTGCTTAACATGATGGTAATCACTAAGCCGTGCCACCATAGAGCGCGATGGCCAATTTGCCGATGCAGTTGAAAGACTCAAGCCTTTTGTGCCCGATATTGAACGGCGCGTGATCAATGCGGAGATAAACTTGGCATCCATCCACTAAAAGAGTAAGCTATGGCAAAGATCGATGTGACGCGACATATCAAGATTGTTGAGAAAATTCCATTTGTAAAAAACTTGTCAATCCGTCAAATACAGCAAGTGCTCAAAGCTGGCAATCTTGAAACCCATCCTTTTGGAGCCTCCTTGTTTCGACAAGGCGATAAAAGCCTGGGATTATATATCCTGTTGGCTGGTGAACTCGTCGTTCAAGACGGAAACACGGAGATCGCACGCGTTAAACCCGTGGACATAGTGGGCGAAATGGGCGTGGTGAGCAATGAACCTCGATCCGCAACCATCAAAGTCACTCAAGAGGCTACATTGATCTCTGTAAGTAAGATGCAATTTGATGTATTGCTGAAAAACGATGTTGATATGGCGGCTCGTATCTTCCGCAATATGCTGGATTCTCTGATTGGGAAGTTGCGTTCCACCAATGAACACATAAAGTCAGGCGTTCTTTAGGCGTGCGGAAGCCCTTGTGAGGGCAAAAAACAATTTGAGGGTGACCTGTGCATCGGCTAAATGAGATCGAGACTAAAATACAAGCAGCCACCGAGATTTAGTTACCATGGTTACTCATGTCGTTACAAACCCACGTATATTGCGACACCGCCCAGACTACAACACACGGCACCACGTTTGGATGAGTTGTGTTCTTCTACTCTGCGATCAAGGTCAACGGTGATGCCTGTGTAGAGCGTCCCGTCCTTGCATTTGAGGATGTAGAGATAGTAAAGAAAATGACCACACATTGACCACACACCAACCGCTGGCTTCTCACCCACCCGACGGCTCTTAAGGTGGCCTTTCATCCATATATCACTCTCTATCCGCCAACACCCTTTTCACGGTCTCCGCCAATTCCTGTAAGTCCACCGGCTTCTTAACCGTACCGACAAAGCCATATTCTGTAAACCTGGTCATTACTGGATCATTGGCGTAACCGCTGGAGACAATGATGCAAGCTCTTGGATCGATCTCGAGCAACTTTCCTACGGCCTCTTGGCCGCCCATTCCCCCCGGGATCGTCAGATCAAGGATGACGAGATCGTAGGCTTCGGCCTCGTCTAAGGCGGCTTGATACTTTTGTACTGCTTCCTCTCCATTGTGGGCACTTTGAACTTCGTAGCCCAGCATTTTGAGCATTTTCCCCACGGTGGCGTGAATCATCACCTCATCATCCATCAGCAAGATGCGCCCCGTTCCACGCGCCAATTCTTGATCTTTCTCGGTTGTCTTAGTCGCTTGTTCTTGCAAAGCGGGAAGATAAAATTCAAAGGTTGTGCCCACGTTTTTTTCAGAATGGACCGTGATGTACCCATCGTGTCTGTGTATGATCGAATGCGTGATCGATAAGCCCAGGCCATGGCCGGTGGGTTTGGTGGTATAATACGGATCGAAGATCTTGGCCATGATTTTATCCGACATGCCCACGCCTTGATCCCCTACCGTTACCTTGACATACTCTCCTCCAGCTATAGGAAGCGGATTCTGGTCGGATAGCTCAATATTTTCGGCAAAGATACTCAGAGTGCCTCCCTCTGGCATCGCCTGATCGGCATTGAGCACGAGGTTCTGAACCACCTGGCCAATCTGCCCCAGATCAATATGCACCGCTTGCAGATCTTCAGCCAAGTGATACTCGGGTTTCGTGTTGGAACCATGCAGCAACAGATCTGTCGTTTCTCGAATCAACGCTTGTATAGAGGCTACCTCTTTTATTGGCGCGCCGCCTTTGGCAAAGGTCAGCAACTGCTGGGTCAGATCCCGGGTTCGATTCGCGGCCACCAAACCTTCTTTGGCAATCTGGTGTGCTTTGGTGCCTTTGTCCAATAGCATGTCTAACAAGGAAAAACTGCCTAAGACTCCGGTGAGCACATTGTCCAAGTCGTGTGCGATACCTCCCGCGAGCAGACCGAGCGATTCGAGATTCTGGGTTTTTCTGAATTCGTCTTCCATCCGTTTGCGATCCGTAATATCACGGACGAGACTAATAACCTTCGTAAGCTCATTACCAGAAAACATAAAAGTTGTGGTTATATCTACCCATATCAGTTCATTATTTTTCCGCTTCAATAATTGTTCCATATTTACTTGTACCTGATTGTTCTTCAAAGCAGCCTGTAACTTCTGTCCAAAACCCACGTAGCTGTGTTCATCCGGATAAAACATACGCGTTGTCTGACCTATTACCTCCTCTGGGAGATAACCAAGGATGTCTTCCATACGTTGATTTACATATTCGATACGTCTTTCGGGCATCTTAACAGTAAAAATAATATCAGCCACGGTATCCACTAGGTTTAATAAATATTCCCTACTCTCCTTGAACGCTTCCTCTGCCTGCCTTTGTTTGGTGTTCTCGATGCTGAAAATACCTATACCTACAGGTACACCATTACGATCCTGCACAGAGAATTTAGACAGAGTAAAATATCTGTACTCACCTTCCCACAGTAACTTTTCTTCCCGATGCTGGCTTATTCCTGTTTCCAGTACTTCAAGGTCTTCTTTACGGTACCGCTCAGCAATCTCTTTGGGTAAGAACTCGAAGTCGGTCTTGCCAATGATATCCTCTTTGGCGATTCCGAAGTATGCTTCAAAGAGCGGATTAACCTGATTGTAATGGCCATCGAGATCTTTCACGCTTATAGCAGCTAAAACGTTGTCTATTATGTTCTGTAGCTGTCCTTCGCTTGCAAGCAGTACTTCTTCGGATCGTTTGCTACGGACAAGGTCTTGTATCACCTTTTCGTGATCAGACCGTCTCCGATCCTGGAATTCGGCTACCAGCCGGCGCATCTCCTCCAATTCCTCTTTCGTCTTCTCCGTGTCTTTCATCGCCCAACTCTCCATGTCCAAAAATCTGTATATCCTATTCGCTCTTAGTCCCCACCACCAAAGATGCACTTAGAACTTGAATGGTTCCTCCCATTTGTCTGAGTTCTTGTGGATACAGGATTATAATACTTTTAGCCTGCCCTGTCACTCAAACCCGGAAGGGCTTTTCTCTTAAAATGACGCTGTGTGGGTTCTATACATAACGGTGGTGTTCCTATGATGGCTCCGGTTAAATTTGTACTCGGCATACATAAACAGACCTCGGCACCCCACAGAAAGGCACTTGCCTGATGTGCATGTGCGCTTTAGAATAAGGGCTGGCACTTCATTTTCTGTCCAAAACACGCTCAGGAGAATCACATGCCCACGTTTGAATTTGAAGATTGGATGGTTAATCACTACTGGTCCAATGGTTATATGGTCTTGAGACAAATTATCCCGGGATCGCTCTTACGCGACCTGCGCAACGCAGCTGATAGGGCGCGCGCACTGGCGTACAGAATAAAAGGCCCACAGACGCAACGAATCCAACCGCTGGTCACTTACGCAGATGATCTGGATCTGCAACCCTTTTACAACTATTGTGAACTTCCCGAACTCGTAGACGCCATCCACAAACTCATGGGCCCAGAATACCGGCACCACAACATCAACAACATGGGCCTGCTGGTAGACCCTGACGGTCACTCGTGGAACCAAGGGTGGCACCGGGATGCGGTCGTTGAAGTCCCAGAACCCGTGCAATCGGACTCAGAATTCCGATCCACCTTAGAAGAAGTGTGGTTCAACAGACGTCTTTTCAACCAAGTCAACTGCGCCATTTACAACGACTCTTGCCTTTGGTATGTGCCCGGCAGTCACGCCCGACAGCGAGATCTTCCCGGAGAAATCCAGACGATCCGCGCTGACCATCTTCCAAAGTGGCACGATGACACGTCTGAAACAGAATTTGAAAAAACCTGTTATCTGCACGCAGCCACGTTTCCTGGCGCACAGCAAATGCATCTCATTGCAGGAGACTACATGCTCTATCGCAGCAATGCGTGGCACTGTGGCAACTACTTGTCCTACCAACCCCGTGCAACCATTCACGATTCGTGCGTCTATCAAGAAGGTGACTTTGTACCCAATTATCGGAAGCGTTGGGCCCAGGTCAAAGAAGATGCCAAAGCCAGATATGCTGAAACACACCCAGCAGATTGTACCCTCCCCGACGCCCCTAATCCGACGTGATCATCCCTTTAACAACCTGAAGCGTTTGGTCGCCAATCAACAGGGCTTCCATCATCTCGATTGGGCTTGGATTCTGCTTTGTAAGGGATGCCATTTCCCTCATGACCTGCTTGGCCATCTTAGACGTGATTTGCTTCAAAGACACAGGCACTGCAAACTCCAACCCCGCAGCCAAAGACATCAAGCCTCTCAGCACTGGAGCCGAATCGTCAACACCCTCTTCTATCTGCGCGCCCTTTTCTGACGGCGAAGTGCCTTGTGCATTGTCTTTGGTATAGGCCATTGACTTTTCCAAATGGTACCGAATGCCAACATCTCGCCCATGAATTAACATTCCGCTTGTGAACATCGCCTTTGTTCTTAACTCAACTTTGATAACAACATACATCGAATCCTGTTTTTGCACGCGTCTGAGATCGGTAAGCCACAGGGAGTAATCTTCTCCAATATCCCCCACACTTGCCCAAGAGGATTCGTTGATGGTATGTATCAGCCCAATCTTGATGATATGAAGATTGTTTTTTTCTGATAGCTTAGTTTTGA